>JBAPYC010000128.1:0-3213 GCA_049284535.1 Streptosporangiaceae bacterium | reverse complement strand
CCCCCGGTCACTTCCTGCCGGTAGGCCAGCACCTCCAGGTCCCAGTCGGTGCACAGCTCCAGCACGTCCTGGCGCAGCCCGGCCGGCAGCGCGGCCAGCGGCGGCATGCCGAACATGACCGCGGGGCGGAGCAGGCCGCGCAGGCTCTTGATGCAGACCTGGCACCTTTCGACGTGCCGGCTGACTCGCGTGCGCGTCAGCGCGGTCATCCGGCCATCCCAGCCGGCCAGGAGCATCTCCAGGTCATGGCAGCTGCGGCGGCCGGTCCTGGCTACCAGCAGCGCGCCGAGTTCCTTCTCCAGCCGGTCGCGGGCCCGCACGACCAGGGCGCTGGCCTGCTTGCGCGGCACGCCGAGGACGGCGGCCAGGTCGGCGCCGTGCAGGCCGTGCCGCAGCTCGAGCTCCATCACCTCGCGCTCGGCCGGGCTCAGCCCGTCCAGGGTCGCGCGCACCAGCCAGCGCAGCTCGGCCCGCTCGGAGTCCTCGTCCGGATCGGTCATGTCCACGGCGTGGTCGCCAGCCGGCTCGGCCCCGGCCAGCCTGCGGTAGCACTCGTTGCGCGCCACCGCGTACAGCCAGGGACGCAGCCTGCGCGGATCGCTCAGGCCGCGGAGCCGGGAGGCGGCGACGACATAGGTGTCCTGGACGGCGCCCGCCGCGCCGGCCGGATCGTCCAGCATCCAGCGGCAGTAACTATGCAGCGGCTCCGCGTACATGTCGTAGGCCCCGGCCAGCCCGGCGGGGTCGCCCGCCACGATGGCCGCGACGATCTCGCGGTCGTCCACGGTATACACCGTAGTTGGAATCGCTGGCATACGGCCGGGTTTGCCGGAAACATGCCGATCAGCGACCCGATTCGCGCCGCGGGGCGCCTGCCGACGCGTCAGTTGTACGTGGCGTCCGGCCCAACCAGCCGCCCGGAATCGTGCACCGGCGGGTGGTACGGGATCCAGACCTGCACGCTGGTCCCCGTCCCGGGTGCCGACCTGAGCATGGCGTGCCCGCCGTGGGCGGTGGCGATCGCCTGCACGATGGAAAGCCCCAGGCCGCTGCCGTGCCCGTGGTGGCCGTTGTGGCCGCCCCGGAAGAACCGGTCGAACGCGCGCGCCGCCGCCTCGGAGTCCATGCCCTGGCCGGAGTCGGTCACCTCGAGCAGGGCGCCCTGGCCGGCCTTGGACAGCCGGACCGCGACCGGGGTATCCGGGGAAGTGTGCTCGCGCACGTTCCCGAGCAGGTTGGCCAGCACTTGCCGGATCCGCGGCTCGTCGGCCACCACGACCAGGCTGCGCGGCGCTCTCGCTGTCACCGGGCGCTTCGGCTCCACTGCCTGGGCATCGGCCACCGCGTCCTCGACCAGGGCGGACAGGTCGGTATCGGTCAGGTCGAGCGAGGAGTTACGGTCGAGCCGGGCCAGCTCGAGCAGCTCGGCGACCAGGCTGGACATCCGGTCGGCTTCCTGCTCGATGCGCCGCATGGCGTTCGGCAGCCGGTCCTCGCCCAGCGCGCCCTGCCGGTAGAGCTCGGCATAGCCGCGGATGGTCGTGAGCGGGGTGCGCAGCTCGTGCGAGGCGTCCGCGGCGAACTGGCGGACCTTCTGCTCCGAGTCCCAGCGGGCCCGGAACGCCTGCTGGATCCGGTCGAGCATGGTGTTGATGGCCGCGGCCAGCCGGCCCGCCTCGGCGTGGTCCCCCGGGTCGGGCATCCGGGCGGTGAGGTCGCCCCGGCTGGTGATCATGTCGGCGGTGCTCGCCATCTGGTCCAGCGGGGCCAGCCCGCGCCCGATCAGCCACCGGCCGGCCACCGCCAGCACCATGAGCAGCACCGCGCCAGTGACCAGCTCGACCAGCTCAAGGCCGCGGATCTCGTTGCCCACGGCGCTGTTAGGCCGGGCGATCACCAGCACGCTGGGGTTTGGCGGCAGGGTCCCGTTGCTGTGCGACGCCTCGTTAGCGCTGACCAGCCGCCAGATGGCGGTCAGGGGCGGCTGGCCGGGCAGGGAGATGCTGAACAGCTGGCCCATGGGATTGGCCAGGCGGAAGGCGCGAAAGTTCCCCGAACCGGCCACGTTGTTCAGCACCTGCTCCACCTCGGAGGTGGCCGCCGACGGCCCGGACAGCGTCACCACCTGGCGGGTCACCGTGTCGTAGTCGGCGATCGCGTAGCCCTGCAGGGCGGCGACCTCGCCCACCTTGATCCGGGCGCTCAGCACGAGGTCGGAGTTGAACTGGCTCTGCTCGTTGTTGCTCAGCACCAGCGTGGTCACGACACCCATGACGATGAGGAACAGCGCGATGACGCCGATCAGCCCGGCCAGCAGCCGTGATCGCAGCGAAAGCCGGCCGCGGCCTGGTCCCAGCCGCCGCGAGAGGTTCATCGGCCCGCGCGCTCGATTTCCGGCGGCGGGCGCAGGCTGTAGCCGACACCACGCTGGGTGTGGATGAGCGGCGGCCCGAGCGGGTCGAGCTTACGGCGCAGGTAACTGACGTAGGTCTCCACCACCTGGGACTGCCCGGCGAACTCCCAGCCCCAGACGTTCTCCAGGAGCTGCTGACGGGTCAGCATCCGCCCCTGGTTGCGCATCAGGAAGGCCAGCAGACGGAACTCCGTCGGCGACAGCTCCACCTGGGTCCCGCCGCGCCGCACCACCCAGTGCTCCTCGTCGAGCTCCAGGTCTCCCACGGTGAGCAGGGCAGCGTCGTCCAGCTGGCCGTCACCGCCGCCGGGAGAGCGCGTGGTCCGCCGCAGCACCGCCCGGACCCTCGCCACCAGCGCCTCGACCGAGAACGGCTTGGTGACGTAGTCGTCGCCGCCCAGGGTGAGCCCGCGGATGGTATCGGAGGTGGTGTCCCGCGCGGTCAGGAAGATGACCGGGACGTCGTTGCCCTCCGACCGCAGCGTGCGGCACACCTCGAAGCCGTCCATGTCGGGCAGCATGACGTCAAGGATCATCAGGTCCGGAACGTAGGTCTCCGCCTGGTGCAGCGCGTCCTTGCCGGTGGCGCTGACCGTGACGGCGCAGCCGTGAAATTTCAGCGCGACCTCGACGAGCTCACGGATGTTCGGCTCGTCGTCGACGACGAGCACCTTCGGAATGTGCTTGTTCTCAGCCATGGCGTCCAGCTCCATCTTCTCCCACTGCGCCCGTGACCAAGTGGCTGACCTAGCCAATTGCCGCCGGACCGCCCGTGAGGACGGGCGGCCCGGCGGGGTGTC
>JBAPYC010000127.1:0-4403 GCA_049284535.1 Streptosporangiaceae bacterium | reverse complement strand
GTCCTGCGGGTGGCGGGGACCGGCGCCCTCCTGCCCCCGGCCTGCGCCGAGGTGACCGCGGAGGAACTGCGGGTCAGCCTGCCCGACCAGGGCCGCCCGGCGTTCGTGCCTATCCGTATCGCGGCCTGCGCCAAGCCGGGGGACACCTTCCTGACCGTCCAGGCGATTCAGGCGCGCCCGGGCATTCCCGGCTACACGATGCCCTGAGCGGCGCTTACCACCTGCGCCGGTTCGGTATTAAGGTCTTGGTGAGGCAGACGTTTCCTGCTGATAGCGCTGCGGGGAGAATGAGGGGATGGGTGTCAGCCAGATGAGTCTCCCCGCTCCGGAAAGCGACGACGGTCCCGCCCGGGTGCAGCCGGCCGGTGACGCCGAGCTTCCGCCCGAACGCTACCTGGACCGTGAGGAGAGCTGGCTCCGGTTCAACGAGCGCGTGCTCGAGCTGGCCGAAGACGAGTCGATCCCGCTGCTCGAGCGAGTGCGGTTCCTGGCCATCTTCGCGACCAACCTGGACGAGTTCTTCATGGTCCGGGTGGCCGGGCTGGTCCGGCGGATGGTGGCGGGTTTCCCGGTCGAGGGCGCGGGGGTACGGCTGCCCGGTCAGGTGCTGGAGAACACCCTGGAGCTGGCGGGTGAGCTGACCGTGCGGCACGCCCGCGCGTTCAGCGAGCGGATCACCCCCGAGCTGGCCGAGCACGGCATCGAGATCCTGCGCTGGAAGGAACTGTCGGCGCGGGAGCGCGACACCCTCGGCGACCTGTTCCGCAAGCGGATCTACCCCGTGCTCACCCCGCTGGTGGTCGACCCGGCGCACCCGTTCCCGTTCATCTCCGGCCTGTCGCTCAACCTGGCCGTCATGATCGCCGATCAGCGCAGCGATGCCACGGTATTCGCCCGGGTCAAGGTCCCGCCGCTGCTGCCCAGGTTCCTGGCGCTGCCGCAGAACCGCTACGTGCCGATCGAGGACGTCATCGCGGCGCACCTCACCGACCTGTTCGGCGGGGTCGAGGTGATCGAGCAGCACGCGTTCCGCGTCACCCGCATCCGCGACCTTGAGGTCGATGAGGACATCACCGAGAACCTGCTGCAGGCCATGGAGCGGGAGCTCGTGCGCCGCCGGGCCGAGCCCGCGGTCCGGCTCGAGGTCGAGGACACCATGTCGGCCGACGTGCTCGACAAGCTCGTCACCGAGCTCGGCATCGACATCCGTGCCGTGTACCGGGTCCCGGGACCGCTCGACCTGAGCGGGTTGTCGACCATCGCCGACCTGAACATCGGCGAGCTGCGCTACCCCGCCTTCGTCCCGTCCACCCGGGCGGTGCCCGACGAGACCAGCATCTTCACGGCCATCGCGGAGCACGACATCCTGGTCCAGCACCCCTACGATTCCTTCGCCGCCTCGGTCGAGCGGCTGATCGAGGAGGCCGCCGAGGACCCGGGCGTGCTCGCCATCAAGCAGACGCTGTACCGGACCAGCGGGCAGTCGCCGATCGTGGACTCGCTCATCGACGCGGCCGAGGCGGGCAAGCAGGTCGTGGTGGTGGTGGAGATCAAGGCCAGGTTCGACGAGCGGGCCAACATCGCCTGGGCCCGCAAGCTCGAAGAAGCCGGCTGCCACGTGGTGTACGGGTTCGTCGGGCTCAAGACGCATGCCAAGATGGCCCTCATCGTGCGCGAGGAGCCGGACGGGACCCTGCGCCGCTACTGCCACCTCGGCACCGGCAACTACCACCCGACCACGGCCCGGCTGTACGAGGACTTCGGGCTGCTCACCGCCGATCCGGCCATCGGCGAGAACGTCACCGCGCTGTTCAATCACCTGACCGGCTACAGCCGCACCGGGGCCTACCAGCGGCTGCTGGTGGCGCCGGAATACCTGCGCGACGGCGTGGTGAGCCGGATCGACCGGCAGGCCGAACGGGCCCGGGCCGGGCTGCCATCCCGGATCATGTTCAAGACGAACGCGCTGGTCGACGAAGTAGTGCTCGACGCCCTCTACCGGGCATCACAGGCCGGCGTCCCCGTCGACCTGTGGGTCCGCGGCATCTGTGCGCTGCGGCCCGGCATCCCGGGGCTGTCCGAGACCATCAGGGTCCGCAGCGTCCTGGGCCGGTTCCTGGAGCATTCCCGCATCTATGCCTTCGGCGCGGGGGACGACGAGGACAGCCAGGTCTTCATCGGCAGCGCCGACATGATGCACCGCAACCTGGACCGCCGGGTGGAGGCGCTCGTGCAGGTCGTCGACCCCGGCCATCAGCGGCGGCTGCGCCGGCTGCTCGGCCTCGGCATGGACGACGGCACCTCCTCATGGTGGCTCGGCCCGGATGGCCACTGGCTGCGGCACAGCCGCGACGACGCCGGCAACCCCCTGCGCGACGTGCAGGAAACCCTGGTCAGGGAACGGCGGGTCCGTGCCGCGGACCCGGCCGATGACTGACGTCACCCTCGCGGCGGGCGCGGCGCTGTGGCGGCACGCCGCGGACGGGGCTGAAGTGCTGCTCGTGCACCGCCCTAGATACGACGACTGGTCGCTGCCGAAGGGCAAGAGCGAGCCGGGCGAGCACCTGCTGCTCACCGCGGTCCGCGAGGTCTTCGAGGAGACCTGCGTGCGGCCCGTACTCGGGCCGCGGCTGCCCAGCGTGGAATACATCAGCTGGGGCAAGCCCAAGCAGGTCAGCTACTGGGCCGTGGCCGGCCCGCATCCCGAGGCCAGACCGGGCAACGAGATCGACGCGGTCAGCTGGCTGCCGCTGGAGGTGGCCCGGGACCAGCTCCGCGACACCCATGACGACCCGGTCATCTCGGCGCTGCAGCCGCGCGAGACCACGCCGCTGATCCTGCTCCGGCACGCTTCGGCCGGGAGCAAGGACGACTGGCCCGGCGACGACGACTCCCGGCCGCTGGACACCCAGGGCACGGGCGACGCCGAGATGCTGGCCCGGCTGCTGTCGTGTTTCGCGCCGGCCGCCCGGGTGATCAGCTCACCCGCGGTCCGCTGCGCCGAGACGGTCCGCCCGTTCGCGGTCATGTCCGGAGGGACCGTCGAGGCTGAGGCCGCACTGGCCCGGCCGGTGCGTGCACCGTCTCGTTCCACCCGAACGGGCCCGGCCGACGCCCTCGTGGCATTGGTTCAGGCGCTCGCCGCGGCGGGCGTTCCGGCGGTCCTGTGCCTGCACCGGGAGAACCTGCCTACCGCGCTGGCGGCGGCGTGCGCGGTGCTCGGCGCCCCGTCGGCTATGCCGGAGGACCCGGCGCTGCCCAAGGGCGGCTTCTGGGTCGCGCACGTGGCCGCGGGCGAGCTGGCCGCGCTGGAGCGCTACGAGCCCTGAGCGCTACGAGCCCTGAGCGCCCCGGGGCCTGACCGCCTCCGCTTCGCCTTTGTCCTCCGTTCCGCCCGTGTCCGGCCCGGCGGAACGGCGGCGGCGCACAACACGCCAGACGATATAGGCGGCCACCAGCACCGCCAGCGCGATGAACACGTAGAGCGAGTAACGGTTGACTTCTTTGTAGATCGTGTCGATGTGATCGCCGGCCAGGTCCCCAATCGTCACCCAGGTGGCGACCCAGGCGGCCGCGCCGATCACGTTGTAGATGGTGAAGGTGATAAAGCGCATCTCGGTGATGCCGGCGATGATGCCGTTGGCCTCGCGGAGTCCCACGATGAACCGGGCGATGATGACGACGAAGCCGCCATAACGGTCGACGATCGCCTCGGCCCGGTCGAGATGGCGCGGTTTGATCAGGACATATTTGCCAAAGTGCAGGATCAGCTCACGCCCGGCGAACCGGCCGATCAGGTAGCCGATCTCGGCTCCGGCCACCGACGCGGCGAACGCGACGATGGCCACCAGGACCACGTTCAGCCCAGCCCGGCCGGTGCCGGCGAAGATCGCGCCGCCGATCATCGCGAACTCGCCGGGGACGACGGGAACGCCGATGTTCTCCAGCAGAAGCAGGAGCGCGATGGCCCAGTAACCCCAGTGGTCGAGCGGGCCCGCCAGGGAGTTCAGGAAGCCGGGCAGGGGTGCCGGCCCCGCGCTCGCGAGAATGCCCATGCTCAATCATGGCCGGCGCTGCGGGCTCCGGCGTCCGCCGCGCCGCTGTCCTCAAGTCCGGCCTTGCTGGCTTCGGCCTCCGCCGCGCTGGCGTCGCCATCGTTCAGCGCCTGGGTTACCGGTGTGGCGGTGAGCTCGACCTGCCAGGGCCGGGCGCCGTAGCCGGCCAGCGCCTGCGCCACCGTCTGCTCGTCGCAAGGCCGCGGCGGATCCCAGCTGAGCCTGCGCAGGGCGTCCGGTGACAGCAGGTTCTCGACCGGCAGCCGGTTCTCCTCGGCCAGGCCGGTCACGGCCGATCGCGCCGCGGTCAGCCGCGCCGCGGCCGCGGGGTCGCGCTCGGCCCAGCGG
>JBAPYC010000126.1:0-3990 GCA_049284535.1 Streptosporangiaceae bacterium | reverse complement strand
GGCCACGCCAGCGGGGACGGCGCCATGAGGCTGCCGTGGTGAGCGGCGGGCCAGCGCTGCTGCTTAGCTGCGGCTGCGGCAACCGGGGCGCCGGGTCACGCTAGGGACGGCACCAGCGCGACCTTCGGTCCGATGCCGGTCGGGAGCCGCAGGAAGGTGTCGATCGCGGAGGCGGCGTTCGGCGATTCCAGGTACGTCCCAGTCCAGGGTGCGGCCTGCTCAGATCCGGTGGGCCCGGGAGGGCAGGCGCATGGCTTGCAGGACGTCGGGGTGCAGCTGGGCCAGGACGTCGGAGGCGGCCAGCTTGTAGCCGTAGGTGTAGGTCGGGGTGTTGTAGGCCGTCCGGATGACGTCCTCGACGGTCGCCTGGTTGTGGATCATGGCCTGGCCGGTGCCGGTGATCTCCGAGGCGATCTCGCCGATTGCGTGGACGCCGAGCAGTACTCCGGTGGCGGCGTGGAAGACCAGTTTGAGCAGGCCCTCCTGGCCGGCGATTAGCCCGCGCGGCGTGGCGCCCAGCTCGCAGCGCCCGACCTGGTACGGGATCGCCTCGGTGGTGCAGTCGTCCTCGCTTTTGCCCGCGCGGGCTACTTCGGGCAGCCCGTAGATCGCCGCGGCCGGGATCTGGTCGACGTGCGCGGAGAAGTCCAGGCCGAGCGCTCCGCACAGGGCCTGGCGTCCCTGGTCGGTGGCGACCGAGGCCAGGGACGGGCCGATTACGTCGCCGGCGGCGAAGACCCACGGGCAGCTGGTCCGCCGCTCGGAGTCCACGACGATCCGGCCGCGCCCGTCGACCTGGACCCCGGCCTCCTCCAGGCCCAGGCCCGCGGTGCTGACGCTGCGGCCCGCCGCGAACAGCAACGCGTCCGGGCGCAGCTGCCGGCCATCATCCAGCTCGACGGCCAGGTCATCGCCGTCCCGGCGCACCGACGCCATCCCGGTGCCGAGGATTACCTGGTTCCCTCGTGCCAGCAAGACCTGCTCGAGCCGCCGGGAGATCTCGCTGTCCATCATCGCGGCCAGCCGCGGGGCGGCGTCTACGATGGTGACCGGCACACCGAGCGCGGAGACGATGGTGGCGTACTCCACTCCGATCGCGCCGCCTCCCACGATTAGCAGCTCGCGGGGCTTGTGGCCGATACCGGCGATGGTCTCGGAGTCAAACACGCACCGGCCATCGAAAGGCACGCTGGCGGGCCGCAGCGGGCTCGACCCGGTCGCGATGATGACACTCCCGGCGCGCAGCCGCGTCTGCGTGCCATCGGCGGCGCGGGCCAGGACCGTATGCTCACCGTCCAGCCGCGCCTCGCCGCGGACCAGATGCACGCCGCGCTCGCGGATCCGCTCCAGCGTGGCCTGCCGGAGCTGCTCGCTGACCCGGCGGGCCCGCGCCGCGACGGCCGGGTACATCACCTCCGGCGGCGCGGACAGGGCGACCCCGTACACCTTCTCCTTCTCAAACCCGCTGAGGTAGGCGGCGGCCTCCCGGAAGGTCTTGGTCGGCGCGCCGCCGCTGGTGACCACGGTGCCGCCGACGGTATCCCGCTCCACCAGCGCCACCCGGTACCCCAGATTCCCGCCGAGCTCGGCGGCCGCCTCACCCGCCGGGCCCGCGCCGATCACCACCACGTCGTAACGGCGGCCCCCGTCATCATCCTGGGAAGACATGACCGATCTCCGTCCGGGTCCGGATGCGTCTTCCTGATCCTTGATGCCACGCGAACCACGGGGATCACCCCGCAGGGATGATTCCCGTCCTCGCCCAGGCCCTTCGACGGCCGGAGCCGATCCTCGGCTTGGCTGCCCGAGCGACCTGGCTCAGCCCCGCCTCTGCGGCGCCCGGCTCGCGTTCAACGACCCCAGGCCGAGGGCGGGCTCGGAACCCAGTACTTCGGAATCCTGGGTTGCCGCGGCATCTATCACAAGGGGTGGATGGCGTCGACCTTCGGCCCGCGAGTCCCGTGGGTGCGCGGCCTGCCCCCCGGGATCCACGACTGGACCGCGGACAAGGACACATGGGAGCTTTACCACCTGGGCGAAGACCGGAGCCAGGCCAGCGACCTCGCCGCGGAGATGCCGGGAAAGTTCGCGGAACTGAAGGAGCTCTTCCTGATCGAAGCGACGAAGGTCGGTGCGTTCCCCATCGGCGGAGGGCTCTGGATTCCGATGTTGGACCCCGAGCTGCGGCCCGCGCCTCCCTATACGGAGTGGACCTTCTTAGGCGACACCGTCCGCGTGCCCGAGTTCTCCGCCCCCGCCCTGGGCACCAGGCCCAACGTGGTCGCCATCGACGCGGTCATCCCCGAGCACGCCAACGGCGTGCTGTACAACCTGGGCGGGTTCCCGGGGGCGTCACGTGCTTCGTCGAGGACGGCATCCTGTGCTACGAGTACAACTTGTTCGAGATCCAGCGGACAAGAATCCTTGCGCAGGCGCAGCTGCCGGCCGGCAAGGTGAAGATCGGGATCGAGACGAACCATCCGGATTTCATGCCGCGCGGCCCGCTCAACGTGACGATGACAGTGAACGGCGAACCGGTCGCCAAGGGGACGGCGCCCGTCACCTGCCCGATAGCGTTCTCCGCGAACGAGTGCCTTACATCGGCGTCGTGCTCGGATCTCCTGTCTAGCTCGACTACTGCGACAAGGCACCGTTTAAGTTCACCGGCACCATCGAGCGGGTCCACGTCGCGTGCGTGATTCCGAATAGCGAACCGGATCCAGCCGGATCCGCGCCTCAAGCGATGCTCGCCACAAGCCGGACGTCTTGATGCACCTGCTTCAGGACATCCCGGCGCGGTGTTCTGAACGGCAGCGTCTGAAGTTAGCTCGCGGGAAGCACCGCACTTCCCGCAACGGTTCGCTCATAGGCCCAATGCCTCCAGCAGCGGCATCGCAGTAGGGAGCTGGCCATCCGCGACATCCGGAAAGCGGAAGGTCACCGGGCAGTTAACGTGCAATTAGCCATGGTCATGAACGGTCAACCACGGCTACTACCTGTCTCTAAACTCGGCCGCTTAACGCAGTCTCAGGTGACGATGAGGTAGATGCTGTTGGCGATGAGCCAGAGGCCGAGGATCAAGCCTCCCAAGATGATCGCCTGGTCGGTGTGGGTGTCGATCCAGGTCCTGAACCTGGCCAGGAACGCCTTGTTCTCGTCTGGCCTGAAAACGGCGTGGAGCTCCATGGCGAGGTAGGACGCCGAGGCGATGACGCAGAACGCGAACAGGGCGAGGTAGCTCTCCCAGCTGGACAGCTTGGCCTCTACGACTGTGGCGGCGCCCGCGGCGATCAGGCCCCAGGGCTGGACCGCGGGCGCTAGGCCCAGGGCGAACCACGGGGACATGTTGTCCACGTGCTCCTGCCACTTCGGGGGCTTCTTCGGCTTCTTCGGCCGCCCCATCCGGCGGCGCTGCCGGATCGCGACCGCGACGAGGAAGACGCCGATCCCGATTTTCACCGCTAGCTGCGCAAGTGAGGGTGCCGTGTTCGGCTTGGGAGGGTTATTGCCGGTGGCAAGCACCGTGACCGCGACCACGATCGCCAGCGATACCAGCCATCCGAACACGAATGCCGCGCCCTTGACCACGCCGCGCTGGGAGGGCAGTACCACGATGAATGCGGTCAGCGGCAGCGGATCGAATGCTATCGCCAGGCCGATCAGGACAAGGTCAAGCACCATGTCCGCACCCCCGTCTCGCCCCGGTGGGAGGCACCTTGATGGTGGCCGGCCCCCTGGTCTTGACAGCGCCAGCCGGTCGCCGGTTCGCCAGCATCCGCATCGGAGCTTCAGACGCCTTGGAGGGCTTCTAGCCGCCCGGATCGGACGGCGGCGACGAAGCCCTGGTAGTCGCGCTCGTTCTGGCCGGCGTAGCGCAGCGAGAAGTCGGTGATCGACTTGTCGAACGCGTCGCTGTCGCCGAGGTGTCCGGCGATGGCGACCGGGTCGCCGGACCGGGCGTGCGCCCGCGCCAGCGTCCACCCGCAGATC
>JBAPYC010000125.1:0-8797 GCA_049284535.1 Streptosporangiaceae bacterium | reverse complement strand
CTCATCGCGTTCCTGGCCGTCGCGGCCTGCGGGTCACAGCCGGGCGCATCGCCGGGCACCGCCCGCGCCACCGTGCCGGTCGGAGGCCAGGATGGGTCGACCGCCTTCATCACCCGCGCCCGGCAGGTGACGGCCCAGTGGGAACGGTCTGCGGCTGCTCGCGCCTGGCGAACCGGCCTGGTCCTGCTGGACACGTCGGATCTGACCCCGATACCGCGCGATCAGGGCTTCAGCAGCCAGCGTGAGAAGGATGCGTTCGGCTCGGGGCACTTCAGGCTGGCCGTTACGCTGCCCGCCGAGCCGCTCGCCGGCCTGGTGCGCTGGGCCGACGGCAGCACGCTCAGGCTGCCGTTGCTGACCGCCAGGGCCGCGTTCGCCGAACTGGCCACGCAGCGCCCGTGCGGCGGCCCCGAGGAGTGTGGCCAGCTCACCGTCACCGGCGCGCAGCCGGGTGCGGTGACCGTCGACACGAGCCGAGGGCCGGCCCGTGTGCCTGCCTGGCAGTTCACCGTCGCCGGGCTGGGCTGGCAGGTCAGCGAGGTCGCCGTCGCGCGCAGCGCCCTCGCCGTCCTGCCCGGGCACGGCCCGATCCCGCCCGCGGGCCGGAACACGCCGGGGGTGAGCGGGCTCACAGCGGTCTCCGCGGACGGCCGCACCCTGACCCTCAGCTTCTTCGGCTCCGCGTGCGACGCGGCCTGGGGTGCCTACCGCTACGAGAGCGGCGGCACGGTGGTAGCCGGCTCATGGGAGCAGCCCTCTGCGGGCGACACTGCCTGCCCGGCCGTTGGAATGCCTCGCACCGCCCGCATGACACTCACCCGCCCGCTCGGCGTCCGGGTCGTCCTGGACGTCGCGTCCGGCCTGCCGCTGGTCCCCGGACTCCAGATACCCTGACAGGCCCGCCGGGCGGATGTCCACCCGTTCAAGATGCGGCAAGCTCACCCGGAGGTGGCACCTGATTCGGTTAGCCAGGCGACGACCGCGCGCTCGCGGGAGTCCCGGGCCGCGTCGAGCGGGGTCTCGCCGGACCAGGGAGCGCGCCAGTTGATGTCGGCGCCGCATCCGGCCAGGTAGCGGGCGGCTTCGAGCTGGCCGGCGCGGCAGGCGTTCCAGAACGCCATGGCGAGCTCTTCGCTGTCCGGCGGGGTCGCCGTCGCGAGCTCGGTGACCAGCGGCATCAGGCCGAGTGCCGCCGCGCGGGACAGGTTCATCGTCGCGCCGCGCTCGTAGAGCCTGCGCAGGGCCTTCCACTGCGTGTAGCCCAGGGCGGATTCGGCCGGCGGACCGCCGCTGATGGACGAGCCGGGGTGCTCGATGTCGGCACCCGCGTCGAGCAGCGCGTCGATGAGCTCGACGTCGTCGTTGCTCGCCGCCCAGTGCAGCGGGGTCTCGTGGTGCCACATTCCGACCGCGTGCGCGTCGAGGTCCGCGCCCGCTTCGGCGAGCGCGGACACCACCCCGGCCGGGTTGGGCCGGCGGCCAGACGCGTCGGCGAACAGGTGCAGCGGGGTGCGCGAGTTGATGAGGCTCGTCGCGAGGCCCGGATCGGCCGCGAGCAGCGTCCGCAGCCGGGCATCGTCCCCCCTCTTGAGGGCGGCGGTGAACTCGAAGACACCCGGATCGTGCGCGGCGCCGGGATCCTGGCCGGCTGCCGGCTCACCCGCCGGGTGCTCTGCGGGGTCTGCCCGCAGGGGCGAGCCGAACAGCAGCAGGTTGCCGTCGGGGTCGATGTGCGCGAGCTCGCGCATCTTGTAGTCCGTGTCGCGCGGGGTCCGGCCCTGGCCGGCACCGGCGGCGTCGAACTCCGCGCTCAGCTCGTCGGCGTCCTCGACCGAGATGTAGACCCAGGTGGCGGTGCGGCTGAGATCGTGATCCGGCTTGAGCGCGAAATGCAGCGCCACGCCGTCCCGCTCGCCGATGGCGAAATCGGCCTGGCCGGGCGGCCCAGCCGAGCCGGGCGCCGAGAACGTGAACCCGAGCCGCCGGTAATGCTCGACCGTACGCGCCATGTCGGTCGTCGGGATGCCCGGCGCGACGCTGAACAGGCGCCCGAGCGGGATGTCATAGCTCCTTGGGCTGGCCATCGCGTCTGGTCCTTTCCTTGATCGTGGCGAGCGCGATAAGCCCGGCCCGAAGTCCGGCCAGCTCGGCCGGGGTGATCATCGTGGCGAGCTCCTCGTCGACGTGCCCGATCGCCGTCGCGATGGCCTCGGCGGCGGCCCGCCCCCGGTCAGTCAGCTCGATGTTCAGCCGGCGGCGGTCCGCGGGGTTGACCTCACGGCTGAGGTAGCCCCGCACGACCAGTGTGTCGATGAGCTGGCTCGCCGCTTGCCGGGTGACCCCGAGGCCCCGGATCATGTCCACCGCCGAGGCGTGATGGTTGGCCATCCCGCCGAGGACGAACGGCCCATTCCTAGGCAGGTCATCGCACCCAGCCTCGGCCAGGAACACGGCCATGCTGCGGGCGTAGCTGCCACGCGCCCCGCGCAGCAGCACAGGGATGTTGGCTTCGTCGTCTGGAATGGCGCCGTCGGGAGCCGTGCCATAAGGACCACCGGCCGTCATGGGGTCAACCTATGTACCTCGGCCGACAAATGTCAACATCCTTGTCAATCAAGGTGCTTGACAAAAAGCTGCTGGGCACTGTCACCGGATCTCGTATCGCAGGTGGACCGCGCCCTCGCCCTGGACGGCCTCGGTGCAGCGCAAGTCCGCGCGGGCGGCACCGAACAGCCGCATGCCCCGCCCGGCCACCGTGGGCACGACATGGAGCACGATCTCGTCGGCCAGCCCGGCGTCCAGCCCCTGGCGGGCGATGCTGACCCGCCCGCCAGCAGCACGTCCTTGCCGTCGGCAACCGCGCGGGCCTGCCCGACTGCTTCCTTGATGCCGCCGGTGACGAACGTGTAGCTGGTGCCGCCGCCCTTTTCGATCCGGTCCTGCCCGCGGTGGGTCAGCACGAAGACGGGCGCGTGGAATGGCGGGCTGTCCCCCCAGTAAGGGTAGCCGGAGTCGAACATCCGCCGGCCGATGACCTGGGGGCCGAACCGGTCGAAGTTGGCCTGCCAGAATCTGGAGTCCACCGAGTCCTCCCCGCCCTCCTGGCCCTGCTGCGCACGCCAGCTGCGCAGCGGGAACTGCCAGCCCAGGATCGATTCGAATAGCGCCATGCCGTCCGCGTCCGGCGCTTCGGGACCGGCAATCCCGTCCAGCGACACCGACATCGCCAGAACTACCTTGGTCATCTCGTGCTCCTTCAGAAGGGGGGCGCACTATGCGTCCTCTCGCCCATCAGTCGGAACGGACCGGCAGCTTCTCTACAGCAGGGGAGAGGGTTTTCATGAAAGCGACCACCCGATAGGAGCTGTCTGATGCCCAGCCGCCGTCCTTGGATTACCTGATGTCGCAGCCGGACCTGGGCTTCAGGGCGGCTGTCGGATAGAGCGTGATCAGCGCTCGCGGCCTTACGCGGTGCGCGCGCCCTGCCCGTTCGGCCCTTATCTAACGAGTCCTCAACCAGATGGCTCGCCTGGTTGGGACGCTCCAGCGCTGTGGGCTGATGCTGGCGCGTAGCTCGCCGAAGCGTTTCCTGGACTCGGGAACAGCGGCCATGTGTCATGCGTTACGACTGTCAGATAGTATCCGATCAGATACGTCAGGTGGAAGATGAGACCCTTCGAACTGCTTGAGCGCGCCCGGGTTGGTGCAGGATTGACCCAGGAGGAACTTGCGCGCCGCGCCGGTACGTCTCGTACCACTCTGTCGGCATATGAGCACGGCCGGAAATCGCCAACGGTAGCTACGTTTTCCCGGCTCCTTTCCGAAACAGGGCACGAACTACTGACGAGTCCGCAGGTAACGTTCACCCAAGAGCCAATCTCACGCGGCAGGCTGGTCTGGGTGCCCGACCACCTGCCCCGGCTGGACACAGCGAATGCCTTCGCGGAGGTCCAGTTGCCGCTGCATCTTAATTGGTCGGCTCCCGAGCGCGTATTCGACCTCAAGTCGCGTGCCGACCGTGCGCGCGTGTACGAGATCGTGCTGCAGGAAGGACGTCCGGCCGACATCTTGGCCTACGTTGACGGCGCACTGCTTCTCGACCAGTGGACCGATCTAGTCCTCCCACGGGCGATCCGGTCAGCATGGGAGCCAGTGATCCAGGCATCTCTTTCTTCGGCGATGCCTAGCAGGATCTAACGGACGTGGCGGACCGACCGTGGCGGTGCGGCTGAAGACATGCAGCCTTCGACCATCAGCGGCGTCGGCAGTGGTTGACGGCACGCCGCCCGAGGGCCAGGGTTCTGGTCATGACCCGTGAGATCACCACCGTCGTGAGCGACCTGAGCTACCTCGAGTGCCCCCGCTGGCATGACGGCCGCATCTGGTTCGTCGACTTCTACACCCACCGGGTGCTATCCGCGACCGCCGACGGCGGCGACCTGCGCACCGAGGCCGAGGTGCCCGCCCAGCCCTCCGGCCTGGGCTGGCTGCCCGATGGGCGGCTGATTGTGGTGTCGATGCGCGATCACCGGATCCTGCGCCGCGAGGCCGACGGGACCCTGGTGACCCACGCCGAGCTCGCGGGCCACGTCACCGGCCTCGCCAACGACATGGTCGTGGACGCCGACGGCCGCGCCTACGTCGGCAACTTCGGGTTCGACCTGATGAGTGGTGCCCCGCTCGCGCCGACCGTTCTCGTGCGCGCCGATCCGGACGGCACCGTCACCACGGTCGCCGAGGACCTATGGTTCCCCAACGGCAGCGTCATCACCGACGAGGGCGTCCTGCTCGTCGATGAGACCTTCGGCAACCGCATCACCGCCTTTGACCTGCACGACGGCGAGCTGACGAACCGGCGGACCTGGGCCAGCTTCGGCGACCTGCCGAAGGAGCGGGAACTCCCGGGCGCCCTGGGCCAGATCGTCGTCGCCCCCGACGGCTGCGGCCTGGATGCCGAGGGTGCCTTGTGGGTGGCCGACGGCCTGGCGGGCCGGCTGATCCGCGTGCGCGAGGGCGGCGAGATCGTCGATCAGATCGCGGTCGGGTCCGGCGTGTTCGCCTGCATGCTCGGCGGTGACGATGGCCGCACGCTGTTCGCCTGCGCTGCCCCCGACTTCGACGAACACGCCCGCAGCGCCGCCCGCGAGGCCCGGCTCCTCGCCATCCGCGTCGACGTCCCGCACGCCGGACGCCCCTGACTGGAGAAGCAACCCTTCCTCGGCCGGCGCGTGCGGCGCCGCGGTACGGTGACCGCGGCCCGCCCCGGCAGCGTGAAGCCGTATCTGTTTACTGACTAAACACTTGGACGTTTAGCCGATATACTGTGAGATGACAGCTGGGGGAGTATCAGGCTTCATCGGGCGCGATCTGGAGCCAGTGTTCGGCAAGGGATGGCGGAGAGCGATGACGTTTCACGTCGTGGTGACCCGCGACGGCGACGGGTGGATGGCTGATGTGCCCGCGCTGCCCGGCACGCATACCTGGGCCAAGACCCTGCGCGCTCTTGACCGTAAAGTCCGCGAAGCCATCGGCATGGTCGAGGATCTTCCCCGCCGCGCGGAAGCAGCACTGGATCTGGACATGGAATACCACACCGGTGATCCGGTGCTTGACGGGCTCGCCAGTCGGCTACGCGCCCGGCGCCGTGAGCAGGAACGCGCCGCAACCGAGATCGCGAACGCCACTTCCGAGCTCCTCCGGAGCTTCGGCGCGCAGCTTTCGGTCGGCGATACAGCCGTGCTGCTCGGTGTCTCGAAGGGGCGGATCAGCCAGCTGCGGAGTGGTCCGGCTGGGCCGTCCGACGCTTCCTCGCTCCGGGCTGGCCCGCATGGATAAGAGCCTGAGCCGCGGACTTGTTCCTGGCCAGGAACGACCAGCGAACCGGCGTCCTGGTGTGTGCTATGAGCTGGTGAGAGCCCGTTTCGCAAGTGCACGGTAGTCCTCAACCAGCCCGGGCAGGAGCCTGAGGTGGACTGTGATGCCATCGCCTGCCAGAGTGAGGCCCACCACCTCGCATACTGCCGCGGTGTCTTCGTCGCCAGCCGTGATGACGGCGCCACGCTTGACCTGCTCCGGATCACGGGCCTCATCGAGAAAGGTCCAGATATAGCCGGCGCCATCTTCGTCGTTGAGATCCGCGGTGATGTCGACCTGGTACATATCGGCCTCCCCTCGTTAGATCGTGCCTCCAGCGTAATGAACCACAGGACGTTTCCTCATATCTACAATCCGCTATAATTGCTTCAGTGGATCGCGTAGACGAAACGGCCGGGAGCCTGTTGCGTCGTACTCGGGTCAACGCGGGGATGTCTCAGGCTGAGCTGGCCTTTAGTGCCGGAGTGGCGCAGAGCGTGATCAGCGCTTATGAAGCCGGACGCCGTCAGCCGTCACTGCCCACCCTGGCCAAGCTGATCGACGCGGCCGGCTGCGATCTCGTCGTGGACGCCCAGCATCAGCCTCCGCAGTTGACCAGGCTGTCCGGCCCGGTAGGGCGGCAGGTCAGGCGCAAGCGGCGTGACCTGGTGGCGGCGGCTGCGGCTCATAACGTGACGAACCTGCGGGTCTTTGGCAGTGTGGCTCGCGGTGAGGACCGGCCCGATAGTGATGTGGACCTGCCCGTCGACCTGCCTCCGGATATGGGCTTGGTCGGGCTTGGCCGTGTCCAGGCTGAACTTGAAGCCATTATTGGCGCCACGGTCGACCTGGTGCCGGCCAGCAATCTGAAGCCCGCCGTTCGCGCGCGCGCCGAGCGTGAGCTAGTGGTGCTGTGACTTATCGGGAGCGCGGCCCCGTCCTCAGGGCCGCACCCGGGCGGCACCGTGGACACGCTGATCACCGCAGGTATCGCCCGTAGCCGCGCCGAGGTTCTGCGCGAGATCAGCGAGCTGTAAAGCCCAGTTCTAGCCCGTGGCCCCGTAGCCGACCCGGGCCAGGTTCCCGCCTCCCCCGCGGGAGAGCCTGGCCCGGCCGGGCGGGGCCCGTCAGGCGACGTCCGCTACTTGGTCAGGACGGCGCTCAGGACGAAGGATGCGACCGCGCCCTTGGCCAGCTCCGGCGCGTTCATGTTGCACTGGCCCTTCTTCTTGCCGGACGTATACCTCGGCCCGTACCCGGCGAAGTAGACCTTCACCGCGCCCGGACCCGAGAGCCCGGCGAACTTGCCGGTACTCCGGCTACCCACGGCGGCGAAGTCGACGTAGGTGCTGTCCGAGAAGTGGCAGGCCTTGATGTTGACCGACCCGTAATTGGCCGGCGGGGCGGTGACCACCACGACCAGCTTGCCGGCTGAGGTGTCGAAGGTGTGATGCTGGCCCTTCTTCGGCGCGGGGCCGTTCGGCGAGAAGACGCCGTGGGCGTTCACCAGCCCCTGCCAGGTCACCGGGATGACGGGGTTTTCCGCGGCTGCGGCCTTGCCGTAGACCGCGCCGTGGGCGGTCTCCGGGCCGGTGACGCCGGCCATGGCCGGTGCCGCTGTCAGGGCGAGCGCGGTGCCGCCCGTCATGACTAGTGCCGCAAGCTTCATTGCGAGATGGCGCATTGTCCCCCCTCGGGGATTCCAGTTCCTGTCGTGATATCTGAGCGAAATGAGGTACGGCTGATATCGCTGTGACGAAGGAAAAGTTCAGGCCCGCCCCTTCATCCCATCCATGTGACGGTTTTTGGGATGATTTTGACAATTGTTCCAGTATGGGAGACTACACCGGACAGAATAGAAACGGAAGAGGACATACATGTCCGCCGGAAATGGGTAATTCTGGGTGGTGGTGTCGACCGGCCGGCCCGCCGTCGGCAGAAGGTAAGCATTTCAATTAATTCCTGCATTCTCTGTCGGCCATAGATCGCACTCTGTTCAGCTCTATGTCCCGTCATGGCCGCCCAGTGTCGGGCACCTCGACCGGCAAGGCAAGGATCTCCCCGGTGCGCGGCCCCGTAGCCAGCCGCTCGAGGTTAGTAGCCACACCGTCGGCCTTCCACCACTCGGCGGTGCAGATGAACAGCGTCCGCCGCTCCGGGCCGCCGAGCATCAGCGCGAACGGCGCCCGGCTCTCCTCGAGTTCGACCCGCTGCAGGATCTGACCGCCCTCGGCGACGCGGACGACCGAGGACCCGCCGGCAGAGACCCACACCGCGCCTTCGGCGTCCAGGCAGATGCCGTCCGGCTTCAGTCCCTCGGCGAACACCCGCCGCCCCGACAGCCCGCCATCGTCATCGATGCCGAATGCGGTGAGCCGGCCCGCCATCGACTCGGAGATGATCAGCGTCCGGCCATCCGGCGTGATGACCATGCCGTTGGGGAACTGGATGTCACCGGCGACCTGGCGCAGTTGTCCGTCCGGCGTGACTAGCTTGATGTAGCCCGGCTTGGGTGGCGTACCGGCGGCGGCGAAACCCTCGAAGTCCGCGCCGTTGATATAGGCGTTGCCAAGGGCGTCCACGACGATCTCGTTCGCCGGCTGCTCGGCGTAAACGGTCATCGACCCGTCGGGCTCGCGGCGCCGGACCTTGTCGCCCGTGGTCAGCAGCCTGCCGTCGGGCAGCCAGTCGATGCTGTACCCCATCGGGTGGCTGGCCGGGTCGCGGGTGAGCATGACCTCCGCCTTGCCGTCCATGTCAACCGCCATGACCTGCCGGCCGATCCAGTTGCAGAACCACAGCCTCCCCTCATGCCACCGCGGTGATTCAGGAATCCCTAGGCCACCGAGCAGAACCGCGACGTCCCGCATGACGCTCCTCTCCTTCTCCGGCTGCGCCGGTCTCAGACCGGCTGTCTGCCCCCTACACGAACGGCCACGAGCCG
>JBAPYC010000124.1:0-4503 GCA_049284535.1 Streptosporangiaceae bacterium | reverse complement strand
GTGGTGCACTCCACCATCGAGCTGCTCGAGCCGGGCTGGGAATTCTCCTTCGACGTCGACCGCTCCACCGCCAAGGCGACCCGGCAGCGGATCACCGCCGAGCTCGCCGACAGCGGCGACCCGGCGGCGGCCGCGCACTTCCCGGACCCGCAGTTCGGCCGCCTGGTCCGGGCCCAGGCGGGCGGACCGCAATGGATCTTCCTGTAAGAAAGGGCGAGCATGGATCTGCAGCTCACCGGTAAGACGGTTCTGGTCACCGGAGCCGGGCAGGGGCTCGGCCGGGCCATCGGCCTGGCTTTCGCCCGGGAGGGCGCCCGGGTCGCGTTCGGTTACAACTCCTCGGGCGAGGGCGCGGAGAAGGCCGCGGCCGAGGTCACCGGGGCCGGCGGCGCCGCCCTGGCCGTCCAGGCCGACCTGCGGGACGACGCCGCGGTCGAGGCGGCGGCCGAGCGGGTGGAGAACGAGCTCGGGCCGGTCTCCGTTCTGGTCAACAACGCGGCCGCGACCCAGCGGCAGCGGTTCCTGGACAGCACCCCGGCCGACTGGCAGGCGCAGGTTGATGTCACGGTGACCGGGATGCTGCGGGTCACCCACGCGGTGGCCCGGCGGATGGCCGCCCGCGACGGCGGCTCGATCGTGAGCCTGCTCGGCGACTCCGGCCGGGTCGGGGAGTCCGGCCTGCTGGTCACCGCGACGGCCCGGTCCGCGACCGTAGGCCTGACCAAATCGCTGGCCAAGGAGCTGGCCCGGTATCAGATCCGGGCCAACGCAGTTTCCATCGCGCTGGTCCAGACGGACAGCATCGAGGCGCACACCGGCGGCTCGGACGACGAGCGGATGAAGAAGATCGTGGCCCAGTACCCGCTGCGGCGGCTGGGCCGGCCCGACGATGTGGTGCCGATGATCCTGCTGCTGGCCTCGCCCTTGTCCTCGTGGACCACCGGCCAGATCATTTCCGTCAACGGCGGATACGCGATGCCGTGACGGAGATCGCCGCCAGCCGAGCGCAGGCCATGACTGCCGTGGGTGAGCCGGTCACCCGCAAGGAGGACCGGCGCCTGATCACCGGGCACGGGGCCTACGTCTCCGATCTCCAGCTGCCCCGGACCAGGCACGTCGCCTTCCTGCGCAGCACGCACGCGCACGCCCTCATCGCGTCGGTCGACACCGCCCGGGCCCGGGCCATGGACGGGGTACGGGCCGTCTTCACCGGCCAGGACTTCGCCGCGGTCGAGCTGCGGGCCCAGTCGGCTCTGCCGGCGTACGTGGAGACCGCACAGCCCGTCCTGGCGGTGACCAAGACCCGGTTCGCGGGGGAGCCGGTCGCGGCCGTGGTGGCGGATGACCGCTACCTGGCCGAGGACGCGCTGGCCCTGATCGACGTGGACTACGAGCCGCTGCCCGTCACCGTGTCGGCCTGGCCCGGCCCAATCGCGGGCGGGGCGCCGCAGGCCCCCGTGCACGACGAGGCCCCGGACAACATCCTGCTTACCCGGACCTTCACCGCCGGCGACACCGAGGCCGCCTGGGCGAGCGCCGGCCTGGTGGTAGAGCGCGAGCTGACCACCAACCGGCACGCGGGCAACCCGATGGAGTGCCGGGCCGGGGTCGCGCTCTGGCGGCGCGAATCCCGCCAGCTCACGTTCTGGTCCGGCACGCAGGTCCCGCACATCATCCGGAACATCCTGGCCGAGCTGCTCGGCTTGCCCGAGGGCAGCATCCGGGTCATCGCGCCGGACGTGGGCGGGGGGTTCGGCGTCAAGTCGGTGCTGTACCCCGAGGACGTCGCGCTGTGCCTGATGGCCCTGGCCCTGCCGGGTACCCCGGTGAAGTGGGTGGAGGACCGCGGCGAGCACCTGCTGGCCGCCACCCATGCCCGCGACCACCGCTACCGGCTCAAGGCGGCCTTCACCGCCGACGGCGACCTGCTCGCGCTGGCGGCCGACATCAGCTGCAACGTCGGCGCCTATTCGGTCTACCCGTGGACGGCCGGGATCGAGCCGCTCATGGCCGGCGGCCTGCTCACCGGCCCGTACCGGCTGGCCAACTACGACTGCACCGTCCGCGGCGTGGCCACCAACACCGCGCCCGCGGGCCCGTACCGGGGGGTGGCCAGGCCAGCCAGCGTGTTCGCGATGGAGTCGGTGATGGACTCGGCAGCGCGTGCGCTGGGCCTGTCCGGAGCGCAGATCCGCCGCCGCAACCTGATCCGGCCGCGCGACATCCCGTACAAGATGCCGTCCCGGCTCGTTGACGATTCCGGCCACTACGGCGCCTGCCTGGACAAAGCCATCGAGCTGGCGGGTTATGCCGAACAGGCGCACCGGGCCGAGCAGCGGCGGCGCATCGACGCCGGCCTTCCCAGGCTTGGTCTCGGCTTCGCCTGCTACAACGAGCTGACCGGGCTGGGCCGGGCCGCGTCGGCCGGGCCGCGGATGCCGTTCCGCACCGGCCACGAGGCCTGTACGGCGCGGATCAACCCGGACGGCACGGTCACCGTGTTCAGCGGCGTGACCTCCCAGGGACAGGGCCTGGAGACCACGATCGCCCAGGTCGTCGCCGACGCCGTGGGGGTGGGCTACGACGACGTGGAGGTCCACATCGGCAATACCGATGAGTCCCTGTGGGGCTTTGGCGCGTTCTCCTCCCGGCAGTCGGTCATCGGCGGGGGAGCAGCCCAGCGCGCCGGGGAGGCGGTCCGGGACCGGGCCCTGCGCCTGGCCGCGGGCCTGCTGAACGCCAAGGCCGACGAGCTGACGCTGGCCGGCGGGCAGGTCTACATCAACGGCGACGCCCAGCCATCGATCAGCCTGGCCGAGGTCGGGCGGGTCGCCTACCTGGAGTCCAACCGGCTGCCCGAGGGCATCGAGCCGGGCCTGGAGGAGACCCGCTTCTACGACCCAATCCGTGGTGCGTTCGCGGCCGGCGCCCAGGTCATCAGGATCGAGATCGACCCGGAAACGGCCGAACTGCGCATCCTGGACTGGGCCTGCGTGGAGGACGCCGGCCGGATCATCCACCCGCGCATCGTCAACGGGCAGATCGCCGGCTCGATCGCCCAGGGCATCGGGGGTGCCATGTACGAGCACCTGATCTACGACGACGACGGGAACCTGACCACCGGCAGCCTGCTGGACTACCTGATGCCGACCTCGGCGGAGATCCCCGAGATGGCCATCGGGCACGTGTCCAACCCGGCCGCGAACCCGCTCGGGGTGCGGGGAGTGGGGGAGGGCGGCACCCTGGGCCCGAACGCGGCGCTGGCCGGCGCGGTCGGCGACGCCCTCGGCCTGGCCGTGGACCGGCTGCCCATCACCCCGAGCAGCCTGTGGGAGCTCATGGCGGCCGGCGCGCTGACGGGGAGGAACACGTGATCCGCACCGAGCAAGACGGCGGCGTCGCCATCGCCGAGATCGACCGGCACGAGCGCCGCAACGCGCTGGACGTGGCGCACTGCGAGGACCTGCGCGCCGCCGTGACCGCTCTGGCCGCCGGCGGCGCCCGCGTCGTGGTGATCACCGGCGCGGGGTCGAGCTTCTGCGCCGGCGCCGACCTGGGGGGCGCCTACGACGGCGGGTTCCGCGACGCCCTGTACGCCATGCTCACCGCCATCACGCAGGCGCCCGTGCCCGTCCTGGCCGCGGTCAACGGCCCGGCCATCGGGGCTGGCGCGCAGCTCGCCATCGCCTGCGACCTGCGGGTGGCCGCCCCGGCCGCCTCGTTCGCCATCCCCACCGCCCGGCTGGGCCTGGCCGTGGATCCGTGGACCATCCGGCGGCTGGCGGCGCTGTGCGGCACCGGCACCGCCCAGGCCATGCTGATCGGCTGCGACACCCTAGATGCCGAACGGGCGTACCGATCAGGGCTCGCCAGCCGGCTCGGTGACCGCGCGGCCGCGATCACCTGGGCCCGGGAGCTCGCGGCGCTGGCCCCGCTCACCCTGGCCTACAGCAAGCAGGCCCTCAACGGGCAGGCCCCGAACGCGCAGGCCCTGAACGGGCAGCCACTGAACGACCAGGATGGCCAGCTGACCGCGGACAGCGATCTGGCCAAGGCGTACGAGGCGTGCTGGGCCAGCGACGACTGTGCCGAGGGACAGCGGGCGCGGGCGCAGAAACGCCCGCCGCGGTTCTCGGGGCGGTAGCGGTGAAACCAGCCAGCTTTGAGTACGTGCGCGCCGACAGCGTCCCGCACGCGGTTACCGCGCTAGCCGGGGCCGACGGCGAGGGGAAGATCATCGCGGGCGGCCAGAGCCTGATGCCCATGCTGGCGCTGCGGCTGGCCCAGCCCGCCGTGCTCGTCGACATCAACCGCATCCCCGGGCTGGAGGCGATCAGGGCGCAGCCCGGCGGCGGGCTGCGGGCCGGTGCCCTGGTCCGGCACCGCACGCTGGCCGCGCAGGACCAGCACCCGCTGCTGGCCGAGGCGGCCCGGTGGATCGGCCACCCCGCGATCCGCACCCGCGGCACCCTCGGGGGCAGCCTGGCGCACGCCGACCCGGCC
>JBAPYC010000123.1:0-1577 GCA_049284535.1 Streptosporangiaceae bacterium | reverse complement strand
GCCAGTGCCCCGGTGATCAGTGCCACCCCCTCGGTGATGAGGGCCCGGTCCCAGCGGCTGCGCTGCTGCCCGGCGAGCGGCACCAGCTCGCCGTCCGGGGTGGTCCGCGCGGGCCGCCGGGCCTCCGTCAGCAGCATCAGGGCGAGCAGCCCGGTCACCTCGCCATCACCGGGCAGCAGCCGGCGCAGCCAGCGGGCCAGCCGGATCGCCTCGGCGGACAGGTCGGGCCGGGTCAGCTGGTCACTGTGGGTGGCGGTGTATCCCTCGTTGAAGACCAGGTAGAGCACGTGCAGCACGGCGCGGAGCCGGCCGGCCCGCTCCGCCTCGCCGGACGGCACGGCCAGCGGCGTCCCGCTGTCCCTGATGGCCTGCTTGGCCCGGCTGATCCGCTGGGCCATGGTGGCCTCGGGGACCAGGAACGCCGCCGCGATCTGCGCGGTGGTCAGGCCGCCGACCGCCCGCAGGGTCAGCGCGATCTGGCTGGGCGCGGACAGGTCCGGGTGGCAGCAGCCGAACAGCAGGGCGAGGGAGTCGTCATCGTCCGCCGGGCCGGCGTCGGCCGGCGGCGCGAGCAGTTCGGCGGCTGGTGTGGCCACCGCGATCAGCTCCTCGCGGTTGCGCCGTGACCGCTCGCTGCGGACCTGGTCCATCAGGCGGCGCGAGGCCACCGTGATCAGCCAGCCGCGCGGGTTCTCCGGCAGCTCCCGCGGCCAGGCCTGCGCGGCAGCCAGCAGCGCCTCCTGGCTGGCGTCCTCGCACAGGTGGAACTGGCCATACCGGCGCACCAGCGCGGCGAGGACCTGCGGCGCCAGCTCGCGCAGCAGGTCCTCGACGCTGGCCGCCCGCGGATTCACAGATCCGTCTTGGCCTCGTGCAGGATCGGCCACAGCTCGACCGGCTCGGCATCCGCGAAGGGCATGTCGGCCGCGATCTGCAGCGCGCGCTCCTCGTTCTCGCAGTCCAGCAGGTAGAAGCTCGCCATGTACTCCTTGGTCTCCAGGTACGGCCCGTCGGTCACGGCGGGCTGGCCGTCCTCCCGGCGGACCAGCCGGGCCTGGGCCGCGTCGGCGAGCCCGTAGGCGCCGAGCAGCTCGCCGGTCCCGGCGTACTTGCGGTTGAAGGCGTCCTGCCGGGCGATCGCCTCCGGCCACGTCTCGGACGGCATCGAGGCCCACTTCTCCTGGTTGCCGTAGATCATCATCAGGTACTTCACCGCTGTCGTCCTCCATCTTCCGTGCGCCCCGCCGGCGCACTCTGCTGTGAAGTCGGAGCCGCCGCCCGGTCCTCGACATCGACCGGATCATATTCGCAGTGCCGGCAAGATGGTGGACGCCAGCACCCGCTTTCCGGGGTTTTGGTCCACGCTGATTGTCACTCACCCCTGGGCGAGAGGAGCACCGCTGCAGAGGAAGGCGATTCCTTTTCCCGTCCCCACAGGTGCCTAGGGAAACTGCATCGCCGGCTGTGGATTCACGGCTGAATCGCGTGGGCATGAGCAGTGCATCATGCACCCCATGTTCGTGAAGTTGTATATGGAACCCGGCGCGGATGACGTGGCCGAAGAGGAAGACCGGCAC
>JBAPYC010000122.1:0-6947 GCA_049284535.1 Streptosporangiaceae bacterium | reverse complement strand
GGGTGAGCGCCAGCCGGACGCCGCGGCCGTCGGCCGGGTCGGCGTGCCGCTCGATGAGGCCGCGTCCGGCCAGCCGGTCCACCAGGCGGGACAGGGCCGGCTGGCTGAGCAGGACGTGCCGGTTCAGGTCGCTCATCCGCTGCGGTTCTGGGCACTTGGACAGCGTGTACAGCACGTCGTACTCGCGCATGGAGACCTGGTCCCAGATGTCCTCGGCGGCGAACCGCTTCATCAGCACGGCGTGCGCCGACAGCAGCGCCTCCCAGGCGTCGTTGGCCAGGGTCCGGGCGGCCTCGGCGGAGGCTGGGGCCTCGGCCGGGGCTACGGGCACGGTGGTCGCGGCGGCATCGGCGGGGGTCTCGGCCTGGCCGATGACGGTGGCGGGCATCACAGGTCCGGGTACTCGGCCTGGAAGTCCGGGGCGGTGTCGGTGTAGGGCGACGCGCCGGTGACGTTGTCGCCGCGGTTGGCGTTCGGGCGCGGCTGGCGCGGGGCCGCCTCGCCGTACTTGGCCCGGACCAGGCTGGCGTGGGTGGGCGCCTCCGGGGTCTCGGGGTCCTGCCGTGCCGCGATTTCCTTGCGCAGCACCGGGACGACCTCCTCACCGAGCAGGTCCAGCTGGTCCAGCACGGCCTTCAGCGGCAGGCCAGCGTGATCCATCAGGAACAGCTGGCGCTGGTAGTCGCCGAAATGCTCGCGGAAGGTCAGGGTCTTGTCGATGACCTCCTGAGGGCTTCCCACCGACAGCGGCGTCAGCTCGGTGAAGTCCTCCATCGACGGGCCGTTCCCGTAGACCGGCGCCTCGTTGAAGTAGGGGCGGAACTCGCGCTTGGCGTCCTGGGAGTTGCGGGCGATGTAGGCCTGGCCACCGAGGCCGACGATGGCCTGCTTCTCGCTGCCGTGACCGTAGTGGGCGTAGCGCTGCCGGTAGAACCGGATCAGGCGGATGTAGTGCTCCTTGGGCCAGAAGATGTTGTTGGCGAAGAAGCCGTCACCGTAAAACGCGGCCTGCTCGGCAATCTCCGGGGTCCGGATCGAGCCGTGCCAGACGAACGGCGGCACATCGTCGAGTGGCCGCGGGACCGAGGTGAAGCCCTGCAGCGGGGTGCGGAACTTGCCGTCCGCATCTACTACATCTTCGCGCCACAGCCGGTGCAGCAGGTTGTAGTTCTCCAGCGCCAGCGGCAGGCTCTGCCGGATGTCCTGGCCGAACCAGGGATACACCGGGGCGGTGTTGCCGCGGCCGAGCATCAGGTCCATCCGGCCCTTAGACAGGTGCTGCAGCATCGCGTACTCCTCGGCGATGCGCACCGGGTCGTTAGTCGTGATCAGCGTGGTGGACGTGGTCACGACCAGCCGCTTGGTGGTGGCCGCGATGTAGGCCAGCAGGGTCGTTGGTGCGGACGAGAAGAAGGGCGGATTGTGGTGCTCGCCGATCGCGAACACGTCCAGGCCCACTTCCTCGGTCTTCTGCGCGATCTGCACGATCGCGTCGATCCGCTCTGCCTCGCTCGGCGTCTCACCCGACACCGGGTCCCGGGTGATGTCACTGACCGAGAAGATGCCGAACTGCATGTCATGCCTCCGAAGCAACCTTAGATATATGCGTTTGCATGTATCTACAACACCGGGGGCGGTGGATTATTCCGGCTCGGGCGGCTGTTCCTCAGCGAACGCACCGTCGAGGCCCATGTTCGCCGGCTGCTCAGCAAGCTCGACATCGCCGACAGCGACGACGCCCACCGCCGCGTGCTCGCGGTGCTGACCTACCTACGCACCGCCTAGGGCGTCGTCGCTGCGCAGCCATGGACATCCCTAAGTGCGGCGGAAGCTGAGCCCGCCGGTCATGCCGACTCGCCGGGGCAATAAATGCGCTGGTAAGCCGCGTCCCGGTATGTCAGGGGCAAGGACGGTCAGGCGGAGGGCAGTGCCCGGGACCATCGACCCGGCCAGCTGCGGCAGCATCCCGATCATCGGGATCCTGGTCAGCGAGTACAGGGAGGTGGGGCGGACCATCACGTGATGACGGATGCCCTCGCGGACCTTCACCTGGATCGCGTTCGAGTGGTAACTGGTCCAGGAGACCCGGACCCGGTAGGTGCCGGGGATGACGTCGAACTGATCGGCGCGGTTGGCGCGCACCTTGTAGCCGTTCGGCCCATCGATCTGGGCGAACACGTCGAGCGCGACCCGCCCGGCCGGCTGCGTGCCCCGGTCCGGCGGGCGGTGCAGGGCGGCCATGCCGTTGACGATGACGATGGTGCCAGACACGGGCCCTCCCTTCCGGCGGCCGGAACTGGCCCGCAGGCAAGAACCCCTACGTGCTATCACACCGGCGTAACCCAGACGGAGCCCGGTCAGCCTCCTGCGTTAGCCGGAAGGCACAGGTAGCTCTTCAGGGCATCCCCGGGCTTGGTGACGTTCTGGCAGTGTGACCGGGGCTCACCGGCCAGGGCTCACAGGTGCCGGATCCACAGGTTGGTCTCCTCGTACCGGCCGGTGTCGGCCTCCCGGTCGATGTCGACGAGGTCAAGCGCCTGGGGCACGACGTAGCGGCCGGTCGCGGGGAACGCCATCCCGGCCCACTCCTCCCACTCGGCCACGCTGCCGGTGACGACCATCGACCGCGGCGCGGGCCCGAGGATGACGCCGCCCAGGCGCAGGTGAGTGCGGAGCCAGGGGTCGACGTGCTCGCCGTCGGCGCGGGTCCACCGGGCATATTCCGTCATCGGGGTCAGCGGGTAGCGGCTCTTGAGGATCGGCCGGACCGGGGAGATCATCCGGTCCAGGCCCGCCGCCGCGGCCCGGTCCTTCATGGCCTTCAGGGCCTCGCCGCCCAGACCGGCGCCCTGCCGGTCCTGGCGGACAGCGACCGCCATCACGCACAGCGTGTCCGGCGGGACGCCTTCGGCGTGCCCGGTAACCGCGCTGGTCAGCGCCCCGTCGTACCCCTCGGGCAGGTCACCGGCCGAACCGTCCCAGCGGATCGGTATGCCCCAGCTGCCCGCGATGACCTCACCGTCCGCCAGGATCCGCACGTCGAGCTGCGGGAACAGCTCCCCCACCTTGCCGATGAGCTCGTCGCTGACCTGGTCGTGGAAGATGAACTCCGGCCAGACGGGCAGCAACGCCGCCTGCGACTGCTTATCCAGGTCGGGGCGGTCGGACGTGGTGATGATCTCTAGCCCTGGCATCTGCGCCACCTCGGATCCGCACGGTAATCTCACCGTCACGTTACCCCTGCGCCGGCAGGGTCGACTCCCGCGTCCCCGGCTCGGGCGTCGCCGGTTCGGCCACCTGGCGCGGCAGCCGGGGGATCAGCCGCGATCCGGTCCGGGCCAGCCGCTCCGCCTGGCCTGCCTCCATCGGCATGGCCAGCAGGTACCCCTGCCCGAACTGGCAGCCCATCGAGGTCAGCAGATCGCGCTGGACCTCGCTCTCGATGCCCTCGGCGATGACCTCGAGCCGGAGCGTCCGGGCGATCCGCACGATGCCCTCGGCCAGGGCCAGCCGCTGCTCGGAGACGGCGATCCCGTCCACGAAGGACTTGTCCATCTTCAGCACGTCGATCGGCAGCTCGCGCAGGTAGCTCAGGGACGAGTAGCCGGTGCCGAAATCGTCGATGGCCAGCCTGACCCCGATGGCCTTCAGCTCGCGCAGGTCGGCGTGCATCCGGTCGTCCCGGCGCAGCAGGACGCTCTCGGTCAGCTCGAGCATGAGCGCGCCGGGTTCCAGGCCCGAGGTGTCCAGGACCTGGCGGACGCTGTCGGCGAACCCGGGCGCGCTGAACTGGCGGGCGGACACGTTGACGCTGACGTACGGCCGGCCTGGGGACCTGGCCGGGACCGGGCCGGAGCCCCGGTCCGGGCGCCACCGCGCGATGTCGGAGGCGGCCTGGGCCAGCACCCAGGACCCGAGCGCGACGATCTGGCCGGTCTCCTCGGCCAGGGCGATGAACTGGTCGGGCTGCATCATCCCCCACTGCGGGTGCGGCCACCGGACCAGCGCCTCGAACCCGGCCAGCTCCCCGCTGGTGAGCGTCACGATGGGCTGGTAGGCCAGGGTGAAGGCCGAATGGGCCACCGCCTCCTCCAGCGCCCCCTGCAGCTCCCGCCGCCGGATCAGCCCGGCGCTCAGCACCGGCTGGTACCGGCGCCACTGCCGCTTGCCCGCCGCCTTCCCTGCGTACAGTGCCAGGTCCGCGTGCCGGAGCAGCTCGTCGGTGTCGGCGCTGTCCTCGGTGGTGGCGACCCCCACCGTGACCGTGGCTATCACGGCTCCGGCCGGGAGCGTCAACGGCTCGCAGAACGCCCGGACCACGCGCTCGGCGGCCAGCTCGACCATGCCGGAACCGGCGGCGTCGCCGATGAGCAGCGCGAACTCATCACCGCCCAGCCGCGCGACGGTGTCGTCTTCGTGGATCAGCCCGGACAGCCGGATGGCGGCGGCGATCAGGAGGTCGTCGCCGACCCCGTGGCCCATCGTGTCGTTCACGACCTTGAAGTCGTCCAGGTCGACGAACAGCACGCCGGCCGTCCGGCCGCGCTGCCGGGCCGCGGCCAGCTGCTGCGAGATCCGGTCCTGGAAGAGCAGCCGGTTCGGCAGCCCGGTGAGCGCGTCGTGGAAGGCCTGATGCTTCAGCTGCTCCTCGAGCTGGCGCTGCTCGGTCACGTCGCGCAGCGTGATCACCAGCCCGGCCACGGTCGGGTCGTCCCGCAGGTCGCTGGACTTGACCTGGACCCGGATGCGCACGCCGTCGCGCCGGGTGATCTGCCGGTCCACGAACACCGACCGCAGGCTCGGGTTGGCCCGGAGCTGCGCGAACACCTGGACCGCCTCGTCGCGTCCGGACTCCGCGACCACATCCCACAGGCTGGCGCCCGCCACCGTGACATCCCCGAACATGCTCGCGGCCGAGGGTGTCGCGTACCGGACCGTCCCGTCGTCCGCGACGATCAAGATGACGTCCGTGGTGTCCTGGACCAGCGCGCGGAAGTAGGCCTCGCCGCCCTGGCGGATCACCTCGGCGCGGAGCAGGATCCGCTCGACCGCCAGGCCCGCCTGATGGGCCAGGATCTCCATGGTCGCGGCCAGGTCGGCCAGGATCCGCTGCTCGCCGAACACGCCCAGTACCCCGACCAGCGGGTCGCCGGACGGCCGGTTCTCGATCGTGAGCGGGCACAGCAGCATCCAGTCCCGGGCCTGCCCGGGCTCCCGGGCCACCGCGGCCAGCAACGGCTCCGGGCCGGTCAGCTGCGGCAGCCAGGTCTCTTCCAGGTCGTCGAACCGGCTCATCAGGGCCGGCTCGGCCGAGCCCGCGGCCACCACGCGGAACGTGCCGTCGGTGCGCACGGCGAACAGCACCTCGCTGCGCGGCGCCCGCCTCAGCAAGGTGTCGGTCGCGGACCGGACCGCGGCGCCGACCTGGTCCACGGTGACCGCGGACACCAGAGCCACCCCGGCCTGGCGGACCGCGCGCTCACGAAGGAGGGCGCGCCGGTGCGAGGTGGCCACGTCCCACAGCCGGGACAGCACGAGCAGGTAGAGGATCGCGGAGAACACCGCGATCACGCTCCCGTGCGCCTCCTTGTCCCGGGGCGACTCGACGAACAGCACGACGGGGGCAATCAGCGACGCGAGCATGAGCACGGCCAGCCTGCCCGGCCAGACCTCGACCGGCTGGCGTTTCACCGGGCGGGTGAGCTCGGTCATGCTGGGATGCAGGGCGGCCGCGCCCCAGCCGCCGTAGAACACGGCCCAGCCCAGGTCGACGGCGGTCCCGTTGTGGAACGACCCGTGCAGCTGGAGCAGCCCGTACAGGGCGTCCGACACCAGCACCCCGACCGCGCCCAGGGTCAGCAGCTGGACCGACCGGGAGCGCACCGAGCTCGGCGCGAGCAGCCGGGCCAGCATGGCCAGCATGAGCACGTCACCGAGCGGATAGGCGATGGCCACGGACTTCTGCAGCCAGGACAGCGAGGGATTGTGCACGTAGGGCAGGATCAGGTAGAGCCAGGACAGCAGGGCCAGCCCGGCGGTCAGCGTCAGCGCGTCGATCAGGCTGCGGCGGTCCCGGTCCGGGGTGCGCCACCAGATGAAGATCGACAGCGCGGCCGCGTACAGCGGATAGGTCAGCAGGTACAGCACGTCGGCAAATGAGGGGAAGGGCAGCATCGTCCCCACGAGCTGCGCCACCAGGAAGCTGACCTGGCCGGCCGCGAAGCTGGCCAGCGCGGCGGCCAGCAGCAGCCAGGGCGCCCGGCGAGAGGGCCGGTTGACGATCACGCCCGTGACGATGGCGGCGACCCCGCTCACGCCGATCAGGCCCCACGCCTCGACCCGCACGGCGGGCAGCCAGTAATACGCCCCGATGAGCAGTGCTACCCAGACGGCATAGCCGCCGAGCACATGATGCCGCCATTTCACGGCAATCCCCCCATGCTCATCGTTATCTCCCAAGGCCCCTGCCTCAGAAGTGCACTGTATTCCTTCCCAGCACAGAACTCCGCAAGCGCGGATGCCATACGGTAGGGCAGATCACCAGCTCGTTCGGCAAAAATCAAAAAAGAATGGACCCTATTGTGGCATTTGTGAAGTCGCGATGAAACCGAGAGAGTTGCTAACCCAGTGCTGATCAGGTCTCTTCGGCCATGAAGTGACGTGTTAGCCGACGCGAGATGGGGCAGTAAATACTCCGGAACAACCTAATCCGGGGCATTGCCGAGGTGCACGTCGGTACTGCCGCGAAAGATCCAGGGACGAAACACTGGACGCCTTTACCGCCGTCGTCAATGATCTTGGCCAGCACTCACTCTGGCCGGCCAGCCAGGACCCGCCGCCGGGCTGGCGGCGGACCTTCGGACCCGCCTCCCGGGCCACCGTCCTGGCCGCGATCGCGCAGGACTGGCCGGACATCACCCCGGACAGCGTCCGCGGCGGGATAGCCG
>JBAPYC010000121.1:0-8744 GCA_049284535.1 Streptosporangiaceae bacterium | reverse complement strand
GCGCAGGACACGACGCCGTCGTGTCCCAGGTACCCGGCGGGGCAGCCGGCCGCCCGTTCGGCGGGAAGAATGCTCACCGGCAGCCCGGCCACGGCCAGGGCCTCGGGCCAGAGGCCGCCGGTGCCCTGGTCGATGAGACCGGTCCGGGACGCCAGCGACGGCTCGCGGACCCGATCTCCGCCCAGCGCGGCGACGACCCACTCGGGCACGCTCAGCCAGGTCGAGGCCGGGCCGACCGGGTATCCGCTGGCGCGCAGCCACAGCAGTTTGGCCAGGCTGGCCTGGCTGGACCACGGCAGGCCGGTGGTGCGCTCAAAGCGGGAGGCGAACCCGGGATCTTCCCGGGTGATCCGCTCGATCTCGTTCCCGCCGCGGTGATCGAACCAGGCGATCGCCGGCGCGACGGGCCGCCCAGCCCCGTCGAGCAGCACGCCGCTCTCGGCCAGGCCGGTCACGCCGATGCCGCCGACGCGGACCGGTCCCCATGCCGACTCGGCCGTCCGGACCGCGCGCCCGATCAGCTCGATGGCCAGGTCGACCAGACGGCCCGGATCGATCTCGGTCTGGCCGCAGTCAAGGGTCTGCCACGGCGTGCGCAGCTCGGCATAGACGGCGGCGTTCGCTGACGCGGAGCGGACCACGGCCTTGGATGAGGTGGTACCGATATCGATGCCGATGGTCACATCGGAGCTGAACGTCACGGGCGCAGCTCCCCCGAGCCGCGTTCGATGATCCTGGCCGGCACCTGGACGCGCTCGACGGGAAGCCCGGGCTCGGCCAGCCGCGCCAGCAGCCGGGCCGCGGCCACCCGGCCGATTTCGTGACCGGGGTGATCTACCACGGTGACGGCGGGGCGAAGCGAGTCGGCCATGGGGAAGTCACCGAACGCCACCAGGGCGACGTCGGTGCGCCGGGCGGCGTGCAGGGCCGGCACTACACCCAGCGACGCCCGCGTGGTGGCGCTCAGGATCGCGGTCGGCGGCCGGGTACTGCCGACCAGACCGGACACGACGCGGGCGGCGGCCGCGCTGGTCGCGCAATCACAGTTCACCAGGTCCTCACCCGTCTCGGCCTGATGCTGAGCCACGGCGTCGCGGTAGCCTCGCAGGCGGGCGGCCGAAGTCGGGATAGCTGGCGTGTCGCCTACGTAGGCGATGCGCCGATGCCCGTGGGCGGCTAGATGGGCCACGGCTTCGAAGGCGGCGCGATAGTCGTCTATCTCGATGAGGTCCGCGGGCAAGCCGGGTGCCGGCCGGTCGACGAGGACGACCGGTGCGTGGCGTGTGCCGAGCCAGGAATGGCTATCCCCGGTCGGGCTGAGCAGCAGCCCGGCTACCCGGCGGCGCAGCATCCGCCCGACGACGTCACGTTCCCTGTCCGGGTCACGCCGGGTGCTGGCGACCAGCACGGCCCGGCCATGACGTGACATCTCCAGCTCCACCGCGTCGATGACCTCCGCGAAGAACGGGTCTGACATGGACTCCACCACGAAGCCGACCGCGGTATCCGTGCCCGCCCGCAGGGAGCGGGCCATCGCGTCCGGCTGGAAACAGAGATCGGCCATGACGTCCCGGACGCGCTGCCGGGTGACCGGCGCGACCCGCGGGTCGTCGTTCAGCACCCGGGAGGCGGTGCGCAGGCTTACCCCGGCCGCGTTCGCGACATCGAGAAGCCTGCTGGTCCCGTGTTCCTGAGACGTCTCGCTGGGTGTTGCCATCGATGGCATCTTCCGATTCTCCATTATTTTGCCATCGATGGCAAATCCTGTTCGGCCCGCTGATCAGACAGGCGGCGGGTCGTTTCGCGGCGGGCCGGACCTGCGCCGGGCCAGCGCGACGGCCGCCGCCGGGCTGAGCGGGAGCGAGGGAAACAGGACCGCCTGGTAGGCGTGGTAGAGATCCGGCTTGCCCGACACCGTCGATGAGGCCGGCACCATGTCCGGGGTCAGCTCGTGCCACCAGCCGCCGTGCTCCCGGTCGAGAAAGTAGCGGTCGATCTCGTCCCACCAGCCGGCGGCGGTCGCGGCGAAGCGCCCGGCGCCGGTGCGGCGGTACAGCGCGTCGGCGGCGAGCACGGCCTCGCAAGCCACCCAGTGCAGCCGGGCCGATACCACTGGCTCGCCGTTCTCGTCGACGGTGTAGATGGGACCCGGGTGACCGTCGCGGTCCCACGCGTCGGCGACGGCGGTATCGAACAATGCGGTCGCCGCTTCGAGCAGCCAGGCCGGCGGGTCGGGTTGCGCCGCTTCCAGGGCGAGCAGCAGGCGGGCCCATTCGAAGGAGTGACCCGGGGTCGTGCCGTAGGGCCGGAACTGATCATGGCGGCGATCGCTGTTGTAATCCGGCCTGGGCCGCCACCGCTCGTCGTAGTGCTCGGGGATCCGCCAGGCGTGGGCCCGGGCATGGTGGTCGATCAGATGGGCGGCGATGGAGCCGGCCCGCTCGCGCCATACCGGATCGCCGGTGACATCTCCCGCGACCAGATAAGCCTCCAGCGAGTGCATGTTGCTGTTGGCCCCACGGTAAGGCTCGGACTTGGTGAAGCCGGAGTCCCAGCTTTCCCGCGCGCAGCCCTCGGCATCGGACCAGAAATGCTGGTCGATGGCGGCCACGGTGGTGGCCACGGCGGAATCGGCGCCCGGTATCCCGGCAGCGGCCGCGCTGCACGCGGCTAGCAGGGCCGTGGCGTGAGAATAATTCGCCTTGGTGGCGTCGACGACCCGCCCGGACAGGTCGATGCTGGCGAACCAGCCGCCGTTCGCGGTGTCGGCGTAGCGACGTAGGAGGGCCTGGATCCCGCCCGCGGCCAGCGGCTTCGCGCCGGGTACGCCCGCCAGGTGGGCCAGCGAGAAGACGTAGGTCATGCGGGTGTTGATGTACAGCGGGCATGGCTGCGCCGGGTCGACGGTGCCGTCGGTTCCGAGCCAGCCGAAACCACCCTCAGGCAGCGCGGCTGGCCGCCCGAAAGTGATCAGCCTGCCCGCTTCACGGCGGCGCCACTCTGCTGTTCCAGGCTGGGCCGTCCCGGGGCGGGCCGTACCGGGCTCGGTCACGGTCCTGGCGGGGGCAGCTCGCCCGATCCGCGCGGGATCAGGTGGACCGGCAGGACGGTCCGGCGGCGGGGCGGCGCGTCCGGATGCTCGATGCGCTGCACGAGCCGCTCGACGGCGATCCGCCCGAGACCGGCCGGGTCCTGGTCGATGACCGTTACCGCGGGCTCCAGCGCCGCTGACATGGGAATGTCGCCGAACCCGACCACGGCGACGTCGGTGCGTCCGGCTTGGTGCAACGCCAGGACGAGCGCCATGGTGCACGGGATATTGCAGGAGAAGACGGCCGTGGGGGCGCCCGGCGCCGCCAGGCGCTTCACCAGCTCAGCGGCTGATTCATCGGGTGACTCGGAGGCCATGCAGATGAGGTCGGGATCTCCGGCCAGCCCGTTCTCGGTCACGGCCGACTGGTAACCCTTCAGCCGGCGGCGCGTGGTCGTGACCGGGGTGGTGACCCCGAAGAAGGCCACCCGCCGGTGGCCGTGGCGGGCGAGATGAGTCACGGCTTCGCGGGCGCCGCCCAGGTCGTCCTCGATCACGTAGACGCCGGAGATCCCCTTCGGGGCCCGGTCGACGAACACCATCGGCGTCCGCTCCTGCCACGGGGCCAGATAGGCCTGGTCCGCGCTCACGCACGCCACGAGCAGGCCGCTCATCTGCCGCCTGAGCAGTGCCTCCAGGGCCGGCCGCTCGCTCTGGGCGCCCTGGCCCAGGCTGGTGACCACGACGGCCATGCCCCGGCTCACCAGGTCGACCTCGATGCTGCTCGTCATCTCCGCGAAGAACGGATCGCTGAGGTCGGGAACGGCCAGGCCGACCGCGGCGTCCGCACCGGCGCGGAAACTGCGGGCCAGCAGGTTCGGGACGTAGTTCAGTTTCTGCATCGCCCAGCGGACCCGTTCCCGGGTCTCGTCAGTGACGTGCGGATCTTCGTTGAAGACACGGGAGACGGTCTTGGCGCTGACTCCGGCGACACGAGCGACATCGCGCATGGTGGTCATCGAGGATCGCCTCCAGAGTGGGCACCTGGGCTGGCGGGGTGCCGCCAGCCCAGGTGAATTGAGCGCCACAGCCCCGGCGGCGGATGGTCCCCGCTGTCGGGGAACCATCCGCCGGCCGCAGTGCCGTTGGCCTGAGATCAGCAGCTGGTCTTGTAGATCGCTGCCTGGCTGGCCGCCGAGCTTAGGTTGGCGTTGTTGATGATGGTGAACTTGGTGCCGATCTTCGAGACGGTCGGCTTGCCGGTCAGGGAAGCGATCGCCTGCTGGACCGCGAGGGTCCCGATCGCGTAAGGCGACTGGGCGATGAGCGCCTGCACGGTGCCCTGCTTCAGCGCGGTGATCTGATCGGGGTCGGCGTCGAATCCGACGATCTTCACCTTGCCGGACTTGCCGGCCTGCCGGACGGCGGTGGCGGCGCCCTCGGCGGAGAACAGGTTGGTCGCGAAGATGCCGACGATGCCGGGGTTCTTCTGCAGCGCCGCCAGCGTCACCTGCGCGGCGATTGACGCGCTGTCCTGGTCGTACTGCACGCCGACGTAGTGGAACTTCGGGTCGGCCTTGGCCGCGTTCGCGAAGCCGGTGGTGCGCTGGTCGGTGGTGCTGATGCCGGGCTTGGTGTTGACCACGAGCACCTGGCCGCCGCCGGGCACGAGCTGCTTGACCGCGGTGAAGGCATCGGCCCCGCCGGCCAGGTTGTCCGAGGAGATCTGCGAGACGGCGCCGGCCGGGTTGTTCAGCGTGGTGTCGACGAGGACAACCTTGATGCCAGCGTTCATGGCCTGGTCGATCGGGGTCTGGCTGGCCGTCACGTCATCAGGCGCGATCATGAGCGCGGCGGGCTTCGACGCGGTGACCGACTCGATGATCGGGTTCTGCAGGGTGGAGTCGAACTGCGAGGGCCCCTGGATGTTGACCGTCGCGTTGCCGAGCTTCTTGGCCTCGGCCTGCATGCCGCAGCCCATGGTGACGTAGAACCCGTCACCGGCCACGCCCTGGATGAACGACAGCTTGTACGTCTTGCCGCTGGACGAGCCACCAGCCGTGGACGTGCCCGTCGAACCTGATGACGCGCTTGATGAGCTCGATGACGAGCAACCTACTGTGAGGGCCAGCAGCATGACTGCCGCCGCGCCCGCCGTTGGTACGGCCAAAGACCGCTTCATATCTGCTCCTTCGCATGAAAATTGGGTCGGCCCGCCGGCCCGGGATGTCACCGGCTGCGAAATGTATGAGCGTGCGGCGCCCGACCCGCTAGCGCCCCGCGCCGGCCGGCATGTTCAGCTGCTGGCAACCTTTCGGAAACAATGACGGCTCGATCTTCCAGCAGCCATGTCATCGATGTCAATACCTGCATGGTCACATCCTTTGCCCAATCTGACCAGGGGTTCTAGATGGAATGTATCGTTTGGGAATCATCTCTTGACATCGGTGACATGACGGGGCACGCTCATCGTTAAACATTGCGGCATGGTTACGGCGGCGTTGCGCGGCCGGCAATGGACCCAGCGGCTTCGCCGTGGCAATATGCCGGGCGGCCGGTAAGGAGTAGATGCAATGAGCGTTGCGCTGGAAGCCCGGGACATCACCAAGCTGTACGGTCACGTCAGCGCGCTGTCAGGGGCCAACTTCGAGGTCAAAATGGGCGAGGTTGTCGCGCTCATCGGGGACAACGGTGCGGGCAAGAGCACCCTGGTCAAGATCCTCTCCGGCACCGAGTCGCCGACCTCGGGTGAGGTCTTGGTCGACGGCAAGCAGGTCACCATCGACGGGCCGCTGGCCGCCCGCCGGCTCGGGATCGAGACCGTGTACCAGGACCTCGCCCTGGCCCCCCATCTCAATCCGGTGCAGAACATGTATCTCGGCCGCGAGATCATGCGCCCTGGTCTGGCGGGCCGGCTGGGCTTCATGAACAACACAGACATGCTGGCCGGCAGCAAGAAGGCATTCGACGAGCTCGGCGCCACGGTACGCAACTTCTCCGGCAGCATCGGCGCCATGTCGGGCGGCCAGAAACAGGCAGTCGCCGTCGCCCGGGCCGCGGCCTGGGCGAACCGTGTCATCCTGCTCGACGAGCCCACGGCGGCCCTGGGCGTGGTGCAGACCAAGGGCGTCCTGGACCTGATCCGCCGGGTCCGCGACCGCGGGCTCGGCGTGGTGTTCATCAGCCACTCGATGCCCATCGTCATCGACGTCGCCGACGAGGTGCAAGTCATGCGGCTCGGCCGGCGAGTCGCCACTTACCGGGCCAAGGACACCACCATGGAAGAACTCGTCGGCGCCATGACCGGCGCCGTGACGCAGGAGAGCCACGTGACGCAGGAGGACAAGTCGTGACTGATCAGGCCACCGTGCCTCCTGACGCGCCCGTGACAGTGGCACCGAGCGAAGAACAACCCACTGGCCGGCTCGCGCGACTGGCCCGCCTTCAGGCGCTGCAGATCATCATCGTCCTGGCGGTGATCGTGATCATCTTCTCGGCCCTGAAGCCCAGCGCCTTCCTGACCGTCTTCAACATCCGCGGGATCGTGCAGGACACGGCCATCCTCGCGGTGCTGGGCGTCGGGATGACCTTTGTCATCATCACCGGCGGCATCGACCTGTCGATAGGCAGCGTGCTGGTCTTCAGCGGTGTCGTAGCCGACAAGGCGATGGCGCATATAGGTGGCGGCCAGGGCTGGACGTCGGCCATCGTCGGCGCCCTGGTGGCGATCGCCTGCGGGCTGGCCTGGGGCCTGATCAACGGCTTCCTGATCGCTCGGGCGAAGGTGCCGCCGCTCATCGTCACGCTCGGCACCCTGGGCATGGCCCTCGGCCTGGCCGAGGTGATCACCGGCGGTGTCGACCTGCGTAATATCCCGACCGTCATGGTCAACTCGGTCGGCTTCGGCAACGTCGTCTGGCAGATACCCACGCTGGCCGTCATCGCCGCGGTCATCGTGGTGATCGGGATCGTGCTGCTGCACCGGACCCGGTTCGGGCTGTATACCTACGCGATCGGCTCTAACCCGGAGGCGGGCCGCCGGTCCGGGCTGAACGTCGGCAGCCACCTGATCATGGTTTACGCCCTGTCCGGCCTGCTGGCCGGCTTTGCCGGCTGGCTCAACCTGGCATTCTTCCAGTCGACCACGATCTCCGGGCAGAGCTCGACCAACCTGTCCGTGATCGCCGGCGTCGTCATCGGCGGCACCAGCCTGTTCGGCGGTTACGGGTCCATCCTCGGCAGCGTCATCGGGGTCTTCATCCCGGCCACTTTGCAGAACGGGTTCGTGATCATCGGGGTCCAGCCGTTCTGGCAGCAGGTCGTAGTGGGCGCCGTGCTCATCGCCGCCGTCTACGTGGACCAGCAGCGACGCGCCGCCGCCCTGCGCGGTGGCAGCAGAAGAATGGGCGGCCTGCTGGCGCACCTGGTCAGCAGCAGACAGCCCGCCCGGGAGTGACTTCCTGCGCCCCCGTTGCGGCCAGAGCCCGCCCGCGGGCTCTGGCCGTGCCGTCGCCAGCCGCTCGTTAAGGAGCAGCATGAAAGCCGTCGTCTACGACGCCCCGGCCAGCTACACGATCACGGATATCCCGACCCCGGACCCGGGGCCGGGAGAGGTCCGGGTACGGGTGCGGCAGACCGGAATCTGCGGCACCGACCTGCACATTCACAACGGCAAGTTCTTCGCCGAGTTCCCGCTGACCCCCGGCCACGAACTGGTCGGGCCGGTGGACGCGCTCGGCGAGGGTACCGAGGGATTCCGCATCGGCGAGTACGTCTCGGTCAACCCCAACATGAACTGCGGCCACTGCGAGTACTGCCGGATTGGGCGCACTCTGCTGTGCGCCAACCTCAAGGGGCTGGGCACGAACTGGCCCGGCTCGTTCGCGGAGTACGTCACGGTCCCGGCCAGCCTGGTCTTCTCGGTGGACGGCATCGACCCCGACATCTCCGTGTTCACCGAGCCCACCGCGTGCGCCATGCACGGCGTGGAGACGCTGGACCCGCGGCCGGGGAGCTCGGCCCTGGTCTTCGGCGCCGGCCCCACCGGCCTGCTGCTGGCCCAGCTGATCGCGCGCGGCGGGGCGGCCAGCGTGACGGTGGCGGCATCGTCGTCGTTCAAGCTGAAGCGGGCCGAGGATCTCGGCCTTGACGCGACGTTCCTGATGGACCGCGCGGACCTGGCCGGGGACGCCGCCAAGCTGAAGGCGGCGTCGGGCGGGTTCGACATCGTGGTCGACGCCACGGGTTCGGCCGCGGTGTCGGAACAGTGCGTGCCGCTGACCCGTAACGGCGGGACCGTGATGTTCTACGGCGTGACCGAACCCGAGGACCTCGTGCAGGTCAGCCCGTACGACGTGTTCCGACGCGAGATCACCATCAAGGGATCCTTCGCGGAGATCAACTCGTTCCCGGCCGCGATCGCGGCGCTGCGCAGCGGACGGGCTCGCACCGAGGGCCTCATCACCCACCGCTTCCCGCTCGATCAGTACGCCGGCGCCCTGGACGCGCTGCGCGGCGACCGGACCGTCCACAAGATCATCATCGAGTGCTGGCCGGAATGACCGTGGCCTGCACGCTGGGCCTGGACCTCGGCACCAGCTCGGCCAAGGCAGTGGTGACCGACACCGGCGGCCGGGTGCTGGCCCAGGCGTCGGCCGGTTACGCCGTGACCTCGGCGATGGCCGGCTACGCCGAGAGCGAGCCGGCGCACTGG
>JBAPYC010000120.1:0-3976 GCA_049284535.1 Streptosporangiaceae bacterium | reverse complement strand
GCGTACGAGGTCTCGTGCATGGTGCCGGCCAGGAACCCGGGCATCAGGGAGTTGAAGACGCCGTAGACCGCGAACGCCGCCGCGGCGGCCCCGGTAGCGGCGAAGAAGGTGCCGCGGGCGTGCGCGGGTATCGCCACCCGCTGTGGCCGCCAGGCGGGCTGCGGGTCCGGCCGGCTGGCCGTCTCCGGCGCGAAGGCGATCAGCAGCGCCAGTACCACGAGCACCCCGCCGAAGATCACGTACGGGATCACCAGCGGCCACAGCACGAACTGCGCGAGCAGCCCGGCGCCCAGCGGCCCGACCCCGATCCCGCCGAGGTTGGACGCTGTCGCCACCACTTGCGGACGCCGGGCGGCCGGCGACCCGCCCGCACCTAGGTGCAGTTCGGCCAGGTACGCGGTCGCGGTCCCAGTGGTGAGTCCGATCGACACGCCGGAGACGATCCGCGCGATGATGAGGCCCGCCAGGCTGGGAAAGGCGATGAACAGCACCGCGCTCGCCACGTTGACGGCGAGCGCCGGCACCAGCACCCGGCGCCGCCCCACCCAGTCCGAGACGTGCCCGCCGAGGAACAGGCTGACGATCACGCCGATGGCGTAGACCGCGTACACCACGGTGATCATCAACGTGGAGAAGTGGTCGCGATGCTGGTAGATGACGTAAAGCGGTGTCGGGACGGCCGAGAACGCGAGGTTAACGCAGAAGGCGGCCGCTACCACCCAGAACGCCGCCGAGTGGTGGCGCCGGCGCCGGGCCGCCCGTGCGGCTTCCCCCGCCGCGGTACCTGGTAGCGCTACTGCCTGTTCCGTCCGTGCGGTCATGTCGTCCCATCCGTCGCTTGCCCACTCAGGCCATTACGTGAACAGGCCCTATTACGAGGATGGGCGATCACATTTATGATGTCCAACGACAGATAGTGATCGTATTCATGCTTGACAGGAATTAATTGTGGAACTGAGGCACCTCGAGCACTTCGTCGCCGTCGCCGAGGAGCGGAACTTCACCCGGGCCGCGCGGCGCCTCCACCTCGTCCAGTCGGGGCTGTCGGTGTCCATCCGCTCGCTGGAGCGCGAGCTTGACGCCCGGCTGTTCGAGCGGACCACGCGCGAGGTCAGGCTGACCGACGCCGGCCGCATCCTGCTGCCGGAGGCGCGCCGCACCCTCGACGCGGCCGCCAGCGCCCAGGCGGCGGTCTTCGGCGCGCACGAAGGCCTGCGCGGCACGCTGCGGCTCGGCATGATGCAGGTCATCAGCATGGTCGACGTCGGCTCGCTGATCGCAGCGTTCCACCGTGAGCGGCCGCTGGTGGACATCCGGCCGAGGACCGCTCCGGGCGGGTCGGCGGCGATGATCTCCGATGTCCGGCGCGGCGCCCTGGACGCAGCCTTCGTGGCCGTCAGTGGCCCGGACCAGCCAGGCCTGACGGCGACGACGCTGGCATCGGAGCCGGTGCTGCTCGGCTGCCTGCCTGGTCACCCGCTGGCCGGCCGCGCCGTCGTCTCGGTTAGCGAGCTGGCCGACGAGCCGTTCGTCGACTACACGCCGGGATGGGGCACCCGCACGATCGCCGACCAGCTGTTCGCCAGGGCAGGCGTCGAGCGGCCGATCGGCATCGAGGTGCCGGACGCGTCAATCCATGTGTCGCTGGTCCGCGCCGGGCTCGGGCTGGCCATCCTCCCGGAGTCGATGATCGCGGACGCGGGCCTGGTCGGCGTGCCATTGCGGCCCACCGCCGCCTTCAGCGTGTCGTTCATCGCCGCCGCCGGCCGGCCGCTGTCCCCGGTCACCCAGGCCTTCGCCGACATCGTCACCACCACGTACCACCCCTAGACACGATGTGGCTCAGCGTGGCCTTGGAGCGGCCAATGATGGCTCCCCGCCTGGCTCCCAGGCGCGTGCGGGTCGCGCGGCCGCAGGACTTAGCGGTCAGAATCCAGTGAGCGGCTGGCCACCCAGGATGTCAATGGTCGCGCCGGTGATCGCGGGATTGGTCATGAGATGGATGGCCAGGGCGGCGACGTCGGCCGGTGCGATGACGCGGCCGGCCGGGCGTACGGCATGGGGCTGCTGGCCGGGGAACTCTGCGGCGATCAGGTTGACCCGGACAGGTGCAACCTCAAGCGCGAGGCTCTTGACCATGGCGGGAAGCGCGGCCATGAGCGCTGCGGCGAGCGCGAGGCCTGCGGCGGGGCGACGGCCGCCTGTGCCACCCGCGAACAGCACGGTCCCTCCCGGGCGGATCTTGCTCGCGCCGTCCCGGACGACCTGGAGCGGCAGCAGGAGATGGGCGGCTACGTCGCGGCGTGCCGCCTCCAGATCGAACTCAGCTGACAGCGAGTAGCACAGCCCGGGCCCGGTGACCAGCACGTGGTCGACGGGTGCGGGCCACGCGTCGAAGAACCGCCCAAGCCGGCGCGAGTCAGTGGCATCGAAGGCGGCGATGCTGGCGGCGAGCTCGAGGCCGACGCGGTGCAGCCGGTCCGGCTCGCGGGCAGTGAGGATTATGTTCGCTCCGCTGGCGCGGGCCAGCCGGGCCGTCTCCAGCCCGATGCCGGAGCTGCCTCCGATCACCACGACGGTCTGCCCGTGCAGGTCCCGCCCGGACGGTGCGGGAGAGGAGTTGATCGAGCCGGCCATGGTTCTCCAGATGTCGGGTCGCACGGGCTGGTAGGCACTCACTCTTGCGCGCCGGCTGGTGTAATCGCCCCCCGGAAATACCCTGGTCCGGCCGCCGGGGACTGCGGGCTTCCCACGCACGCACCGCAGATGTACCCTCTGCTCATAACGGCGGCGGGTCGCAGCTGGACGATGCCTGGAGGCTGCCCGACGAGTCAGGATCCCGGGTTTCTCCCGAACCTCATCGGACGCCGGAGCGAGTGTGAAGCGCTTGACCGGCTCCTGGATGATGCGCTGGCTGGCCGGAGCCGGGTCGTCGTCCTGCGGGGCGAAGCGGGCGTAGGCAAAAGCGCGCTGCTGGACTATCTGTCCGGCCGGGCTACCGGCTGGCGCGTCGCGAAGGCCGGCGGCGTGGAGTCAGAGATGGAGCTGGCGTATGCCGGGCTGCATCAGCTGTGCGCGCCCATGCTGGGCCATCTCGGCCGGCTGCCCGTTCCGCAGCACGACGCCCTGGCGACAGTGTTCGGCCGCAGCGTCGGCGATCCGCCTGACCGGTTCCTGGTGGGACTGGCCACGCTGACGCTGTTCGCCGAGTTCGCCGAACAGCAGCCGCTGCTGTGCATCGTCGACGACGGGCAGTGGCTCGACCGGGCCTCGGCGCAGGTCCTGGGGTTCGTAGCCCGTCGCCTGCTCGCCGAGCGGATCGCGGTCGTATGCGCCGCGCGGACGGGAGCCGGCGATGACGCCTTCGCGGGGCTGCCCGAGTTTCCCGTCCACGGTCTCGGCGACACCGAGGCGCGCGCGCTGCTGCTTTCCAGCGTGCCTGGTCCCGTTGATGCCGCCGTTTGCGACCAGATCGTCCAGGAGAGTCACGGCAACCCGCTTGCCCTGCTTGAGCTGCCGCGCACTTGGGATGTCGCCAGGCTGGCCGGCGGGTTCGGCCTGCCCAGCAGCCAGCCGGTCGCCGGGAGGATCGAGCAGAGCTACGTCCGGCGTCTGCGGCTGCTCCCGCCCGATACGCAGCTGCTCGTCCTCACGGCGGCCGCAGAGCCGCTCGGCGACCGCGTCCTGCTCCACCGGGCTGCGGGGATGCTCGGCATCGACGTCGCGGCGGTGGGCCCGGCCCAGGACGGCGGCCTGCTCGAGCTGGGCAGGCGGGTCGCGTTCGCTCACCCACTCGTCCGGTCCGCCGCTTACCGCGCAGCCACCGCGGACGACCGGCACCGGGTACATCGTGTCCTGGCCGACGCCACTGCCGCCGGGTCCGACCCGGACCGGCGGGCCTGGCACCGCGCCCGCGCCACCCCGGGACCCGACGAGGAGGTCGCCGCCGAGCTTGAGCGCTCGGCCGGCCGCGCAC
>JBAPYC010000119.1:0-7002 GCA_049284535.1 Streptosporangiaceae bacterium | reverse complement strand
GCCCGGAGCCGGCCCGGCGGTATGACCACGACCGGCCCGTCGCCGAGCCGGGCGGCCGCGCTGCCAAGTAGCGAGGCCTCCAGCTGGGCGCCCCGGTACTTCAGCAGGAGCTCGTCCCCAGGATGCGGGCGGCCGCGGGCCAGGCGGCGCAGCACGAAGCGGTCCATCTGGACCTCACGCTCGGGCACGCAGCCGATTTCGTGCAGGCGGACCCGGCGGTCGGCGACGACCAGTGCGTACAGCACGCCGTCCACCGTGACGAGTTCGATCAACGTGGTCGGGCCGAGCTCGGCGAAGAGCTCGTCCAGATCGAACTCACCAGCTCCTGGCCGCTGGCCGCCGGGGAGCCGACGAGTGCGTGCCTGGACCGCGGCCTCCAAGCGCCGCCGCTCGCGCTCCAGGGCGTTCCGGCGGGAGGCGGTCATCTCGGTGTCCCGGAGGAGCCGACTCACGCCGCGCAGCGCCTCCAGCTCAGCCGCCAGCTCCTTGTCCCCGCCGGCCGGCGCCCTCCGGGCGACTAGCGCGGTCGCCCGCCAGCGCTCGCCCCAGTACAGCAGTCGACGGGCGTCGCCGCGCCGGAGCGCGTTTCGTTGAGCCAGCGTGGCCAGCTCGGCGCCGTGCGCCGTGCCGTGCGCGCGCAGCTCGGTGGCGCCCAGCCGCATCTGGTGCTCCTCGAGGGCGTCGAGCCCGCGCGCACACGCAACAACGGTGGCCCGCCCGTTTCCTTGTGCGTCGGCCTGCAATGCCCGGGCTAGCCACGCCACGCTCCGGAGCAGCGGCGGCCCGCTACGTCGGTTTCTCGCGGCACGCTCCAGATGAGGATCAGCTCTGGAGGCACTGCCCCTGCTCAGGGCGATACGCCCAGCCAGCAGGTGTGCCGGCGTCACCTCGGCCGCCCGGGCTACTTCGAGCCGGCTGGAAACCTCCTCGGCGTACCGGAGCAACGCAGCGGAATGCTCGCCAGCGGCGTACCTGGCCTCGGCCACAGCGAGGCTGGCACGTGCCTCCCAGAGTGGTCGGCTCTGGGACCGGAACATCCGCCGTGCCTCAGCCGCCCGCTGCCTGGCCTTTGCAGGGTTTCCCGCGGCGAGGGCGGCGATAGCGGCCGCATAGGACAGTTCCGCATTCCGGTAGGCGATGCCGCGGCCCGGGGGAATGCGGCTCAAAGCGGTTTCGGTCTCCTGCGCCGCCTCTGCCGTCAGTCCGGCGGCCAGCAGGATCAGGCAGCGGTCGACGGCGAGCTCGGGAATGTTCTCGCCGAGGGCCTGATAGCGTCTTTCCGCTTCGTCGAGGTAGGACAGTGCCTGGGGAAGGTCGCCGCGTCCCAGCGCGGCAAGTCCGAGGTTATGCCGGGCGTAGGCATACTCGAGTTCCTGTCCAGTGCCGACAGACAACTCCTCGGCCCGGGCGAAGTCCGCAGCAGCCCGCCCTGGGAGACCCAGCCCGAGGAAGACAAAGGCCCGCCAGCTTAGTGAGCGTGCCTCCCATATCGTGTCGCCTGCGCGGCGAAAATAAGGGAGGGCGCGACTGAGATCTTGGTGCGCCTCATGAAAACGCCCCAAATCCCACAGAGCCCTGGCGCGCCGCATGAGCACCTGCCCAGCCAGGTGACCGCGGGCGATCCCGAGCGCCTGGTCCAGCATGGTCAGTCCTTGATGACTCCGGCCAGCCCAGGCTAGGGCCACTCCGAGAGTCGCCTGCACATCGGCCTCGCGCCCGGGCCGACCTGAATTCCTCGCGAGCCTCACTCCTTTCCGGAGCTCCGTGATCGCTTCCGGAAGGTCTCCGCGGTCGCGCAGGACAATCCCGATCGCATGGCGAGCCAGCGAGGCGTCGTAAGGATTTGGTGCACGGGCCAGCAGGAGACGTGCGGCTACCAGGGCGTCATGCGGCCGTGACACGGCGAGCAGCAGGAGGTTCGCCGGGTCGGAGGGCATGTCGCCTGTATCAGAATCGCCCGGTTTCACTCCGATAATGCTAGACAGTTCCCGACATCACACAAGGAAAAGGGGACCCGCATGTCTATGCAAGACGAGGGGCAGGGCGAGCCGCAGAGCCGCATACAAGCGCAGATCAAGCTGATCTTGTCTGGCATCCCCGATGTGATGAACAGCGTGCCAGGCGCTGCTGCTCACCGGATCGACTGGGCCGAGCGCGATTACGTCGATTACCTGCACCGGGAACGTACCCTGCTGGTCCGTGATGCTGACATTGATCGCGTGACCCGGGTTGTGTCCGGCACCCCAGTAGCGCACGACAACAACGTGCGCGGCCTGACCCGCCTGGAGTTCGCTGCGGACGAGCGCCGGAGCGTGGAGGAAGCGTGCGCCGACATCGATCGCGCACTCGGCGCGGGGGTAGCCACACCAGATCACATCCTGTACGTCTGTCCAGCCGCCACGTGTCCGGCCACCGAACCGGAGGAAGTTGCGGGTGACGCGCCCCCCGAGCCGGCCGTATCCGAGGTGGCATCCGACGGCGAGGGCGTGCTCATCGCCATTCCCGACAGCGGCCTGCTACCGGGCGCTGCCGAGCAGCACTCATGGCTGGCCGGGGTGGACGGCGAGAAGGAGAACCCGATCAGCGGCTACCCGCCTCGCATCCTTCCGTACGCGGGGCACGGGACGTTCGCGGCCGGCGTGGCGCGGGCCATGGCACCCAAGGCCGATGTGTGGGTGGACAGGACGTTCGCCAACTTCGGCACGATCTTCGAGGCTGATCTGGTCAAGCAGATATCCGACGCGCTCGCATACGGCGCGGGAGTCATCTCCCTCTCGTTCGGCACCAATAGCCGCAACGACCTCCCGCTGCTGGGTTTCGAGGTCGTACAGGAGCGGCTGCAGAGCCAGGCCGGGTCGGTCCTGGTGGCGGCGGCAGGAAACGACGGCATGAGGCGCCCGTTCTGGCCTGCCGCGTACCCCTGGGTGGTGGGCGTCGGCGCCCTCAACGCTGCCCGGGATGGCAAGGCATCGTGGAGTAACCACGGGCCATGGGTGGACGTCTTCGCGCCGGGTGAGGGGCTGGTCAACGCCTTCGCCAAGGGTGATTATCTCTGCACCGAGCCACCGAACACCGGCAAGTGGCGGCGGTTCGACGGCATGGCCCGGTGGAGCGGGACCTCGTTCGCGACGCCGCTCGTTGCCGGGCTGATCGCGGCCCGGATGGCTAGGACCGGCGAAAACGGCCCGGAGGCCGCGCGGGAACTGCTGGCCCGGGCCCGGTCCCAGGCCCTGCATGGCCTAGGGCCGGTGATCCTCCCGGGACAGGCTTACTGAGACCAAACTGGCACGGAAGCACGGACTCGGCACCCACATTTGCCCTTGCTGGTAGTTTTCCTACCAAACCGGGCTGCTGGCCTGGCCTGATCGATGGGAGCCCGGCCGTGTTCTCAGCTTACGAGCGGCACATGCTGCGCCAGATCGAGGATGGGCTGCGCGCCGATGACCGGCGCTTCTGCCTGGGGTTTGCCCGTCAGCAACGCGCGTTCGGCTGGACCCGGCTCGTGGTGGTGGCCTGGCTGCTGGCCGTCTGCGTGATCACGCGCGTGGGTACCGCGCTGGCCGAAGTGGCCGAGGGCGCCCGCCTGACCGCCAGGGACGTGTGGTCGGTGGCCCGGCGGCTCGGGCGGCGTCATCCGGACGAGCGGCGTGCGGACCGGGCCGCGACCGTATAGAGATCTAGGGCCGGCCCGGTGAGTGGCCGGCCCGCCGGCCAGACCGCCATCAGGGTCCGGTTCAGGTCGATGCCCGTGACCGGTACCGCGCACAGCGTCCCGGCCGCGACATCGGCCGCGACGGCCAGCGAGCTGAGCACCGCCGGGCCGGCCCCGGCCGCGACCGCAGCCTTGATCGCGGTGGTCGAGGACAGTTCGGCCAGGGGCGCGGCCAGGGGCGCCTGCGTCCGGAGTAGCGCTTCCTCCAGGAAGCGGCGGGTGCCTGAACCCGCCTCCCTCGTGACCAGCGAGGTAGCGGCGACCTCGCCGACCGGGATGCCGGCGCGGCGCCTGGCCCAGGGGTGCGCTGGGGCGACGATCAGGGTCAGCCGGTCCCGCCCGACCGGCTCGGCGTGCAGGCCCGCCGGGATGTCCGGTCCTTCCACGAACCCGATGTCGGCTGTCTCGGCCAGCACGGCGTGCACGACCTCGGCCGAGTTGACGGCGGACAACGCGACAGCGGCGTCCGGGTCGGCGACCCGGAGCGCCCCGAGCCAGCCCGGGAACAGATATTCCGCCACCGTCATGCTGGCCGCGACGCGCAGCCGGGAGTAGTGCTCCTGGCGCAGCGCCGTGATGCTCGCATCCAGGCCCGCGGCCGCGTCGACCGCGGCCTGCGCCCAGCCGGCCACCAGCGCGCCGGCCGTTGTCAGCCGGGACCCTCGCGGCGACCGCTCGATCAGCGCGAGACCGAGCTGGCGCTCGAGCACCCGCATCCGCGCGCTGGCCGCGGGCTGGGAGATGCGGTGCTCGGCCGCCGCCCGGCCGAGGCTCCCGGCACGCGCCACGCTGAGCAGCAGGTCGTAGCCGGTCAGATCCGCGACGCGGGACGGCAAGGTCATAAGTGAAGGTTATGACCTGATAGCCGATTACCCGCTACCGCGCTCGCCTGGGCCAGAGCATGCTGCAGATATGGCTACCACCGCCGGCGTTCCCGCCCCTTTTCACCGAACCCGCCCACTCGGCTTTCTGCGTGAGCTCGACCGGCCGCGTGACGTGTTCCGCGACATCGGGCCGAACTGGTTCGCCTCGGTCATGGGCACCGGCATCGTGGCCATTGCCGGCGCGAGCCTCCCGCTGCACGTGCCTGGCCTGCGAGTCTTTGCCACGGCCGTCTGGGCCCTGGCTACCGCGGCCCTGATCGCGCTGACTGCGGCCTGGGCCGTGCACTGGGTGCGCTACCCCGCACGGGCCCGGGGCCATGCGGCCGATCCGGTCATGGCGCAGTTCTGGGGTGCCCCCGCCATGGCCCTGATGACGGTCGGTACCGGGACGCTGCTGCTCAGCGGGGGCGGTGCCTGGGCCGTTCGCGCCGACTGGGTGCTGTGGACGGCCGGGACAGCGCTCGGGCTGGTGACCACGTGCTGGATCCCGTACCTGATGATGACCAGGTACGAGATCGGCGATGACGCGGCGTTCGGCGGCTGGCTGATGCCAGTCGTGCCGCCGATGGTCTCGGCGGCCAGCGGGGCACTGCTGATCCCGCATGTCGGCTCGGCCCAGGGGCGGCTGACCCTGCTGCTGGCCTGCTACGCGATGTTCGGAATCAGCCTGTTCGCCTCGATGATCATCATCACCCAGCTGTGGGCCCGGCTGGTGCGGTACAAGACGCTGGCCGCCACCATGGTGCCGACGCTGTGGATCGTGCTCGGGCCGCTCGGCCAGTCGGTGACGGCCGCGGGCAACCTGGGCACGGCCGCCGCCCATGTGCTGCCGTCCCCTTACGCGGCCGGGGCGGCCGTGTTTGCCCTGCTCTTCGGGGTGCCGGTGTGGGGGTTCGCCATGATGTGGCTGGTTCTGGCCGCCGCGATCACGGTGCGGGCGGCGCGCCGCGGCCTGCCGTTCGCGCTGACCTGGTGGGCGTTCACGTTCCCGGTCGGGACCTGCGTGACCGGCACCATCGCGCTGGCCGCCCGCAGCCACGCCGAGGTCCTGCGCGGCGCTTCGGTGCTGCTCTACGCGCTGCTCCTGGCGGCCTGGGTCGTGGTGGCGGTACGTACCGCCCGGGGCAGCGTCTCCGGGCGCCTCTTCCAGTCGGCTGGAGGGCAGATCGCAGCCCGTTCGGCTTAATGAGCAGCGGCCCGAACGGGCGGGGTGCGTGCCCGTCGGCCCGCCCCGTGCCCAGCATGGCAGTCCCGGTAGGTTCGGCATGACTGCTGATGCTGAGGAGAACTAATGGTCGTGCCCATGGGAGGCCGCATCGCGGCCGCTGTGATCGGCGGCATGCTCGTGATCGTGGCCTGGTCCAGCGTGGTCGGGACGCTGATCGTGGCGCGCTCGGTCAGCGGGCGGCTGACCCGGTGGGTCGACTGGGTGGCGGACCGGGCCTACTGGCTGGCCATCAGGAAGGTCACCGATTACCAGCGGCGGGACAAGTTGCTCGCTACCCAGGCCGCGGCGATCTTGCTCCTGCAGCTGGTGGCGTGGCTGGGAGTGGCCTACGCCGGGTTCTCCCTGCTGCTGTGGCCGTTCGCCACCAAGGGCCTGGTGGCGGCGTTCACCGACGCCGGATCCTCGCTGTTCACGCTGGGTTTCGCCGAGCCGACCGGGGCGGTGCCTGCGGCCATCGTGTTCCTGGGCGCGGCCACCGGCCTGGTCATCCTCACCTTGCAGATCGCCTATCTGCCCACCCTGTACTCGGCCTTCAACCGCCGGGAGACCGAGGTGGCGCTGCTCAACGGGCGGGCTGGCGTCCCGACCTGGGGCCCGGAGCTGCTGGCCCGCACCCACTACGCGCTCGGCTCGGGGACGTCGACCCTGGACACGATGCCTGAGCTGTACGCCCTGTGGGAGCGCTGGGCGGCCGACATCGCCGAGAGCCACACCACCTACCTGCCGCTGGTGCGGTTCCGCTCCCCCGGCGCGCTGTCGTCCTGGGTGACCTCGCTGCTGGGCGTGCTGGACTCGGCCGCCCTTTTCATGGCCCTGTCCCCGGGGGCCGCCCCCGAGGTTCCGGCCCGGCTGTGCCTGCGCAGCGGGTTCCTGTGCTTCAACCGGATCGCGCGGGCCATGGGCATCGACGTGCCGACCGAACACAAGAAGGAGGACGGCATCAGCCTGACCTACCAGCAGTTCGTGGACGCGGTGGACCGGATGCTGGAGGTCGGGTTCCCGGTCGAGCGCAAGACCGAGGAAGCCTGGCCGGATTTTGTGGGCTGGCGGGTCAACTACGAGAAGGCCGCCTTCGCGGTGGCCTCCGCGGTCGACGCCGCGCCCGCGCTGTGGTCCGGCCCGCGGCGGACCGGCGTCGCGCCCATCCCGCCCATCCGGCCGCCGGCCTGACGGGGCAG
>JBAPYC010000118.1:0-3264 GCA_049284535.1 Streptosporangiaceae bacterium | reverse complement strand
AGGCGGTATCCGTAGCCGGCGAGACCGTGCCCGACGTGGTGCTGATGGACATCCGGATGCCCAAGACCAGCGGCATCGAGGCCTGCCGGGCCATGAAGGAGGTCGCGCCCAGCGCGAAGATCGTGATGCTCACGATCAGCGACGAGGAAGAGGACCTGTTCGAGGCGATCCGGGCCGGGGCCAGCGGCTACCTGCTCAAGGACATCCCGCTGGACGAGGTCGCCGACGCGGTCCGCTCCGTGCACGGCGGCCAGTCGCTGATCAACCCGTCCATGGCGGGCAAGCTGCTGAGCGAGTTCGCCACGCTGGCCCGGCGGGACACCGAGGAAGAGCCGGCCCAGCACGTGGCCGCGCCCAAGCTCACCGACCGGGAGATGGAGGTGCTCAAGCTGGTCGCGCGGGGCATGAACAACCGCGACATCGCCAAGGAGCTGTTCATCTCCGAGAACACGGTGAAGAACCACGTCAGGAACATCCTGGAGAAGCTGCAGATCCATTCCCGTATGGAAGCGGTGATGATCGCCGTCCGCCAGAAGCTGATCGAGTTCAGCTGATCCCGAGGTCGGCGGACCCTGAAATCGGCTGAGCGCCGAGTTCCGCTGCCTGGGCTAGCCGATCGCAGGCTGGTCCGCCTGGGTCAGCGCGGCCGCCAGCCGCGGCGCGTACTGGGCCGGCTCCACTCGCTCCAGCCGCACGTCGTCGCAGCCCACCCAGGCGGCCGCCTCGCGCAGGGCGGCGGCCATCGGCTCAGCCGCCGAGGCCCGGTCCAGTGAGACCTGGCGCGCAACCAGAGTCGAGCCCTCGCGCGCCGGGTCGGCCCGCCCGGCCAGCCGCCCGCCCGCCAGCAGCGGCATGGCGTAATAGCCGTGCACCCGCTTGGGCTTGGGCACGTACGCCTCGATGGCGTGGTGAAAGCCGAACATCTGCTGCGTCCGCTTGCGGTCCCAGATCAGCGAGTCGAACGGGGACAGCAGCGTGACCCGGTGCCGCCCGCGGCGGCCGGCCGATTCCGCCGCCAGCGCGGCTGGGTCAGCCCAGGCCGGGTTCCTGGCGTAGTCGGTGCCCGCGATCGCGACCGGGACCAGCCCGGCGGCCAGCGCGGCATCGGGGATCAGCCGGGTGTGCTGGTAGGTCTCGGTGGTGTGGAAGTTGAGCCGGTGGTACTCGGTCAGGTCGGCCTGGGTGACCACGCCCAGCGCCCGGGCGGTCACCCCAGCCAGGTAGGCGATGCACTCCGCGTCAGACGGATCGGCGTCGAGCAGGGCCGGCTCCAGCACCCGCTCGGGCAGGTCGTACACGCGCCGCCAGCCGGTCCGCCGGGCGCAGATGACCTCGCCGGTATCGAGCAGCCATTCCACCGCGATCTTGACGTCGGACCAGTCCCACCACGGGCCGCCCGCCTTGGCCCCGCCCAGCTGGGTCGCGGTCAGCGGTCCCTCGGCGCGCAGCCGCGCCAGCACCTTCTCGCAGGTCTCGTGGCTGAGCTTGTGCCAGCGGTAACCGCGGGCCCGGAACGCGCGGCGGCGGAAGGCGAAGTAAGGCCACTGCTCGATCGGCAGCACGCTGGCCGCGTGGGCCCAGTACTCGAACGCGACCGGCCGCCTCTCGTGCCAGTACGCCTGCTCGACCTGGCCCCGGGCCACCGGACCCAGCCGCGCGTAGGCGACCAGCTCGTGCGAACGGGCCAGCACGCTGATCGTGTCGAGCTGGACCGCGCCGATCTGGCGCAGCATGGCGATGACCCCGGCCCGGGAACGGCGCCAGGGATGAGCGCCCAGGAAACCCTGGGCGCGCAGTGTCATGCGCCGGACCTCGTCCGGCGTGACGGTCAGCTCAGCGGGCGGAATGTCCAGACCCATGAGCCACAGCGTAACCGGGAGCTACGACATTTCTGCGGGGCCCGGGACGGAGGGGAGAGAGCAGACACCGGGCCCGTTCGGCTCTTACTGCTCTTTTAGTACCAGTCGTCGAAGATGCGCACGGCCGCGCCCCAGATGCCCCCCACGACTACGATCCCGGCCCCGGTCCAGAACAGCCACCAGGTGGGGCCGGCGCACAGGGCGATCCCGCCGACGATGAAGCCGATAGTGACCAGAACGGTGCAGACCCAGGACGCGGGACGGCCATGATGGGCTTCAGGCTCGTCAGCGCCAAGCGGCGCTTTGGCCGCCTCTGTCACCGATGTCGGGTTCGACCCCTCGCTCACTCCCAGCTCCTCTCCTCGTTAACGCTCCTATTATTCTCCGGAAGTGCAACACTGAGCACCAGCCGGCCCCCGCCTGCGGGCCCGGACGGCCCCGCGGGGTTCACGTGCGACTCGGTTTGGTGGCGCATCTCGCCTACCATGACATGTTGGGGCCGTGAACGGGGCCGGATACGGTCACCTGGTCCAGGACGAGGTCAGACAATCCGCGAGGAGCGCGACGAGAAGTGCCACCGATCATCGATAGTGTCCTTCGCGCCGGCGAAGGACGGTTGCTGCGCAAGCTGAAGCGGATCAGTGAGCAGATCAACTCCATTGAGGATGATTTCGTCGCGATGAGCGACGCCGATCTGCAGACCCTGACCGACGAGTTCCGGCAGCGGTACACCGACGGCGAGACCCTCGATGACCTCCTGCCCGAGGCCTTCGCCGCCGTGCGCGAGGCGGCCAAGCGCACGCTGGGCCAGCGTGCCTTCGACGTCCAGCTGATGGGTGCGGCCGCCCTGCACCTGGGCAACATTGCTGAGATGCGGACCGGTGAGGGCAAGACGCTCACCGGCGTGTTCCCGGCCTACCTCAACGCCCTCGCGGGCAACGGTGTGCACGTGGTCACGGTCAACGACTACCTGGCCAGGCGCGACTCGGAGTGGATGGGCCGGGTGCACCGCTTCCTCGGCCTCGAGGTGGGCGTGATCCTGGCCGACATGGACCCGGCCGTGCGCCGCCAGCAGTACGCCGCGGACATCACCTACGGCACCAACAACGAGTTCGGCTTCGACTACCTGCGCGACAACATGGCCTGGCAGCTTGAGGACTGCGTGCAGCGCGGCCACCACTACGCCATCGTCGACGAGGTGGACTCGATCCTCATCGACGAGGCCCGGACCCCGCTGATCATCAGCGGCCCGGCCGAGCAGAGCCCGCGCTGGTACAACGAGTTCGCCAAGATCGCGCCCCGGCTGCGCCGCGGCGAGGACGGCGAGGGCGACTACGAGGTCGACGAGAAGAAGAAGACCATCGGCATCCTGGAATCCGGCGTGGAGAAGGTCGAGGACTGGCTC
>JBAPYC010000117.1:0-8894 GCA_049284535.1 Streptosporangiaceae bacterium | reverse complement strand
CTGTCTTCCCCGCCCGGCCCGCCCGTCGGCCAGCCGCAGGTGCTCGCGGACGGTCAGGCCGGGGAACAGGGCCCGGCCCTCGGGCACGAGCGCGAGGCTCTTGCGGGCCAGCAGGTAAGCCGGCTTGCCGCCGATGCTCTCGCCGCCCAGCTCGATCGTCCCGGCCAGCGGCCGGTTCAGCCCGGCGATCGTCTCCATCGTGGTCGTCTTGCCGGCGCCGTTCGGGCCGAGCAGGGCGACCACCTCACCCGGCCGGACCTGCAGGTTGAGCTCGCGGACCACCGGGACCTCCCGGTAGCCGGTGGACAGGCCGGCCAGGACCAGATGGTGGCCGGAGCTGCTACTGGCTGGTGCCGGCATGGTGCCCTCCGAGGTAGGCCTCGATCACGCGCGGGTCATCGCGGATCTTTGCTGGGGTCCCTTCGGCGATCTGCCGGCCGAAGTCCAGGACCATGAGCTGGTCGCACACGGACAGGACCAGTCCCATGTCGTGGTCGATGAGGAAAACGGTCACGCCGTGCTCTTCCGGCAGGGTCCGCAGCCGCCGGCCCAGTTCAAGGCTCTCGTCGGTGTCCAGCCCGGCCGCGGGCTCATCCAGCAGGACCAGGCGGGGGCGGCGGGCCAGCGCCCGGCCGATGCCCACCAGCTTGCGCCGGCCCAGCGAGATCTCGGTCGGGTACCGGCCGAGCACGTCCTCCAGGCCGCAGACGGCGACGGCCCAGTCGACGCCGGTCCGGTCCGGCGGGCGGTGCGGGCCGAACAGGTCGCGCAGAGCCGAGGCGACGGTCACGTGCTCGCTGGCCACGAGCAGGTTCTCTTCCACGGTCAGGTCGTCGAACAGCTCGACCGACTGGAACGTCCGGGCCAGGCCGAGCCGGGCCCGCCGGTAGGGACGCAAGGCCCCGATGTCGCGGCCGCCGAAGGTGATCCGCCCGGCGGCGGGCCGGGTGTACCCGGTCAGGGCGTCGACCATTGAGGTCTTGCCGGCCCCGTTGGGCCCGATCATCCCGTACACGGTTCTCTCGGCGATCCGCAGGTCGACGTCGGAGACGGCCACCACCCCGCCGTAGGTAACGCGCAGGCCGGTGACGTCGAGCAGCGGCGGTGGTGCGGTCGGTGCGGTCATGACTCTCCCGAAGGGACCACTCTCACATCATGAAAGTGGCTTTCAGACTATTTCGGTCACATTACGGGATGCTGATGCGGTTGTCTAGGGGGTCTCAGGTCACGAATTGGCGATCCGCGGGGTGGCCGCGGCGGCGCGTCCGGCTAGGCCGACCAGGACCGTTCGAGGCCCTTGACCAGGGCCACCATGCAGTCATGCCGCGGCGTGGGCACCCCGGCCCGCCGTCCCGCGGCGGCGATCCCGCCATTGAGCACGCCGATCTCGGTCTCCCGCCGGGCCAGCACGTCCTGGAGCATGCTCGGCTTGTGGCCGTACGCCTCCGCGATGGCCTCGGCCACCGCTTCACTGGGCGGCCGGGGCAGGGTGATCCCGGTCCGCTCACACACCACCAGCGCCTCCGCGATCAGCCCGTCGACCTGGCCGCGCAGCCCATCATCGGTGCAGACAACGCCTACCGGCAGCCCGGTCAGCGCGGAGAGCGGACTCGTGGCCGCGTTGAAAATGACTTTCGTCCACTGGGGGCCGCGGGCGTCCGCCAGCGCGTGTGTGCGCAACCCGCCGTCGGTCAGCAGCGCGGCCAGCCGGGTGACCTCATCTGCCGAGGCCGGCCGGGGCTCGAACGGGCCGAACCACGAGTCGCCCGGTGCGTCGTAGCGCACCACCCCGGGCGCCTCGATGGCGCCTGCGGTGATGATGCTGCCACGGATGACGCGCGCCACCCGTTCGGCAATGACCTCCTCGTTGCCCAGGCCGTTCTGCACGCTGACCACGGCTGCCCCGGCCAGCGCGGCCGCGGCGCCCGCCACCGCCGCGCGGGTGTGCCCCGCCTTGGTCGCCACCAGGCCGAAGTCACACGCAGGCAGGTCACGGCCGTCGGTCCGGGCCTGGACCGGGGCAGTGAAATCGGCGAGCCCGGTGACCCGCAGGCCGCCGGACTGCATGGCCTGCACGTGCTCGGCCCAGGGATCCACGGCCCACACCTCGACACCGGGGACGCGCGCCAGATGTGCCGCATACAGGCTCCCGATCGCGCCGCAGCCGACGACCGCGACGCGCACTGGGCCGGTGCTGGTCATGCCAGCGCGGCCCGGGCGATGTCCTGGCAGAGCTCCGGGCCGGCGCCGCCCACACCAAGCCCGGCTACCAGCCGGCCGCCGTCGTGCACCGGGTACCCGCCCGGGACACCCAGCACCGGCGGCACCACCAGCGTCGCGATCGCCTCGGCCGGCCCGAAGCGGGTGCTGAGATCACCGCTGGCGCAGCCGAACAGGGCCGCGGCGCCCGCCACGGCCTGCGCGATGGCTACTGCCCCAGCCGGCGCGCCGTCCATCAGGTCCTGCTGGATCGGGTCGCCGCCGGGATCCACCAGGGCCACCGCCACCTTGACGCCGTGGCGCTGCGCCGCGGTCATGGCGGCGTCGCACAGGGCCCGGGCCCAGTCCAGCTGGAGCTGGCTGCTGGCCGGCGGCGCCGCGGTCATGCCCAGGCTGTCAGCCGGGTCGATGGTCAGGTCGCCGAAGCGCTGGTCCCACCGCTTCTGATCATCCCCGTGCTGGCCCTCATAGGGGATGTTCAGGGCATAGGCGATCAGCAGGTCCTCGGGGTTGGCCGGGCGGCCACCGGCGCTCACCGCACGCGGGTCGATCCCGGCCGGGAAGAACGGGCTCACGGTGGCGCCCGAGGCCGCCAGCCCAGCCACCACCACGCCGCCGGCCCGGACCGGCATACCGCCCGCGCCGGGGAACAGCGCCTCTGGGGAGGCCTGGACGAACCCGGCCGCGACCGGCGGCGCGATCGACGTCATCCGGTGCAGGTGCTCGGCGCTCGGGATCTGCTGGGTCGCCGAGATCCAGGCCTTGGACCGCGCCCGGGCCATCCCGCCGGGCCCCCCGGCATCCATCCGGGACGCCGAGATCAGCGTCCCGGTCGCCCCGACCACGGCCACCGCCCCGCTCAGGCCGAGCTGCTCGGCCTTGTCCACGGCCCGCCGGACCAGCGCGCGGGCCTGCGCCAGCCCGAGATCGTGCGGGTGGGTCTCGCCCATCCTCAGGCGCCGACCATGTTGTAGCCGCCGTCGGCGACCATGTAGCCGCCGGTCATGTGCGCGGCGTCGTCGGTGGCCAGGAACAGGGCCGTGCCCGCCAGCTCGGCGGGGCCGGGGATCCGGCCCATCGGGGTCAGCGACCTGAGCTGGTCGCCCCGGCCGGACTGCCAGTCCTTGCGGCCCAAGGTGGCCTCGGTCTCGATGAACCCCGGGGCGAAGACGTTGACCCGGACGGTGGGCGCGAACGCGTGCGCGTAGGACTTGGTGACGCCGAGCAGCCCGTACTTGGCCGCGGCGTACTGCGGCGCCCGGGCGCTGCCGCGGACGATCACGGTCGAGCCGATGTTCACGATGGCCCCGTGACCCTGATCCAGCATCCGGGCGCCGAACTCGTGCACGCAGAGCATGGTGCCCTTGATGTCCACCGACAGCACGTGGTCGATCGAGGCCTCGGTGATGTCGCGCCAGGACATCTGCTCCCTGGCGACGTCGCCGACGTTATTGATCAGCACGTCGACGCCGTCCAGCTGCTCGAAGGCGGCGTCGGCCATGGCCTTGATCTGCTCCCAGTCGACGATGTCGGCCTGGAGCAGGACCGCGGTGCTGCCTTCGGCCGCGACCCGGGCGGCCGTCCGCTTGGCGCCCTCCGCGGAGCTGCGGTAGTGAACTCCCACCACCCGCGCTCCCTCCTGGGCGGCGCGGACGGCGATCTCCGCCCCGAAGCCCGTGCCGGCGCCGGTGACGACAACCGACCGGCCCTCGAAGCGGCGGGGTACGGGAACGGGTGCTGCAGGCACGAGCTTTGTCCTTTCGCCAGGGAGCATCAGCTAACAGGGAACAACTGCACGACAGTGTCAGACCAGCACGCGGCCGCCGTCGACGTACAGGATCTGGCCGGTGATGAAACGGGCCCGGTCCGAGGCCAGGAAGGTGATCGCGTCGGCCACCTCCTCGGGGCGGCCGAGCCGCTCCGCCGGGACCAGCGATTCCAGGTCCTCCCGGTGGTTGTCCTGGTCCAGGTAGGCCTTGGTCAGGTCGGTCTCGATGTAGCCGGGCGCGACCGCGTTGACCGTGACCCCGTGCGGAGCCCACTCGCGCGCCATCACCCGGAACATCTGGTTCATGCCGCCCTTGGTGGCCGCGTACGGCCCGTGGTGCGGATGGGCCAGCAGGCCGGACACCGAGGACACGAAGACCATGCGGCCGTACCGCTGCTCGACCATCAACCGGCCCACCGCCTGGCCCAGCCAGTACGCCGACGACAGGTTCAGGCTCAGCGTTTCCTGCCAGTCGGTGTCCGCCAGCTCCAGGACGGGCTTGCGGACGTTGCGGCCGACCGCGTGCAGGAAGATCTGCGGTCTGCCCACGACCTCGACGGCCTCACGGACGGCCGCGCGGCAGCCCTCCGCCGTCCGCAGGTCGGCGGTAAGCGCCTTGACCTCGCGGCCCGCTTCCTTGGCGGCGCGCATCACGGCGTCGAGGTTCTCCTGGTTCAGGTCCACCAGGGCGACACGCGCGCCCTGCGCGGCCAGGCTCAGCGCGCTGGCTCCCCCGAGCCCGCCCGCACCGAAGACCAGGGTCGGCCGCCGGTCGAGCGCGAGCCAGTCAGGCATGGGGCCTACCCTTCACGTCCTAGCTCTCGTATCATACTCTCGTATGATGAAAGTCGTTTTCTAGATACCGTAGCCGACCCGCCGCGCGGCTGTCCAGGCTCCGCCGCCGTAGGCTGTTTGCGGTTCCACTACCAAGAGGAAGGCCGCCCATGCCTCGCCGCAACGCGAGCTCCTCATCTGCGGCGCTCCGCGCCGCCGCCCCGGCCGAACAGGCTCAGGACCGCCCGGAGTACCGCGTGGAGGCCCTGGCCAAGGGGCTGCGCATCCTGTCGCTGTTCGACGAGCAGCGGCCGTCGTGGCGGGTCAGTGACCTGGCGGCCGCCGCGGGCCTGCCGATGCCGACCGTGTACCGGGTGGTGATGACGCTGGCGTCCGAGGGATACCTGGACCACCTGCCCAACGGGGACTACCGGCCGGGCGCGCGCACCCTGACCCTCGGCACGGCCGCCCTGCGCAGCCTGGATTTCGTGGCCATCGCCACGCCCCGGCTGACCGAGCTCGGCGAGCGCACGGGGGAGACGGTGAACCTGGCCGTGCTCAGCGGCGACCGCATCCTGTACCTGGTCCGCCTGCGCAACGCCGACCTGGTCACGGCGAACATCCAGGTGGGCTCCACGCTGCCCGCCGTGCACACCTCCATCGGCAAGCTGCTGCTCGCCTACCTGGACCCCGATGACCTGGCCGCGCGTATCAGCGACGCCTCGTTCTCCTCCACCGCCGGGCCGAACGCGAAGGTGTCGCTGGCTGAGCTGCGCGAGGAACTCAGCGCCATCCGCGACCAGGGGTGGGCCATGCAGGACGAGGAGCTGGCCTACGGGCTGCGGTCGGTGGCCGCCCCCATCACCGGCCCGAACGGCCGCGTGGTGGCCGGGGTCAACCTGGCCGTCCAGGCCCGGGACTGGTCCACCCAGCGGATCATCCGCGAGCTGCGGCCCGCCGTGCTGGCCACCTGCGCCGAGATCTCCGGCCTGCTGTCCGACACCAACGCCAGCTCGCTGTGACGCCCGGCCCGGGGACAGGCCCGCGCATCGGCAAGCTCGAGCCCGCCGCGCTGGACGATGAGCAGCGCGCGCTCTACGACGCGATCACCGGCGGCCGCCGGGCCCAGGGGCCGCAGCTGTTCCGGCTGACCGACGACGGCGGCCGCCTCGAGGGCCCGTTCAACGCCTTCCTGCTGCAGCCGCGGCTCGGCTCGGCCCTGCAGGCCCTGGGGTCCTCGGTCCGCTACGACACCGGGCTCGGCGACCGGTGCCGTGAGGTCGCGATCCTGGTGGTGGCCGCGCACTGGCGGTCCGCCTTCGAGTGGTACGCGCACGAGGCGGTCGGCCGCTCGGCCGGGCTGGGCGATGCCGAGCTGGCCGCCATCCGCGACGGCCGGTACGACGTGCTGACCGGTCGTGAGGCCGTGGTTGCCCGCACCGTGGCCGCGCTGGCCGGGCGGGGCGACCTCGATGACGAGGAGTACCGTCAGGCGGCCGCCCAGGTCGGCGTGCCGGGCCTGTTCGAACTGCTCACCCTGGTCGGCTACTACGCCACCCTGGCGCTCCAGCTGCGCGTGTTCCGCGTACCCGCCCCGGGCGGCACGGCTCCGGACGCCGAGGCCCCGGACGGCGGCTCGGCCCCCAACGGCGAGGCCCCGGACCCGGCCTGATCCCGCCCGCGGGCCTTGACATCGTACTCGGCCGCGCCGGATTATATGAAAGTCACTTTCGTATAATGAGAGCGAGTTGTCATGAAACTGGTCACCTTCGACGCTGGCCGGGTGGGTCGCCTGGAAGGTGAGACCGTCGTCGAGCTCGACTGCGCCTCGGCCCGCCAGTACTTCGAGCGGGGCGGCCAGGTGGGCGAGACCGGGGAGCGGCTGGCACTGGACGGTGTCCGGCTGCGGGCGCCGATCGTGCCGAAGAAGTTCTTCCACACCGCGGGCAACTTCGCCGACCATCACAAGGAGCTTGAGGCGGTCGACTGGTCCCACCCGGTGCACAAGGGCATCGTGTTCTTCCAGAACGTCGACGCGATCATCGGCCCGGACGACGCCATCGTCTACCCCGAGGGGCTGACCAAGGAGCTCGATTATGAGCTGGAGCTCGCGATCATCATCGGGCGCAGCGGCAAGTTCTTCGGGCCCGAGCAAGCCGCGGACTACATCGCCGGGTACACGGTCTTCAACGACATCACGGCCCGGGACATCCAGCGCCGGGAAATGCAGTCCGGCGTGTTCTCCTTCTCCAAGGCCATCGACACGTTCTGCCCGATCGGCCCCTGGATCGTGACCAAGGACGACTTGCCGGACCCGCAGGACCTGGCCATGGAACTGCGAGTCAACGGCCAGGTCCGCCAGCGCGGCAACACCGCCCAGATGCTCATCTCCATCCCGCACCTGGTCGCCTACCACTCGGCCCAGGGCTACTCGGCCGGGGACATCCTCACCACCGGGACGATCTCCGGGGTGGCCGCGGTCCAGCCCAACCCGTTCGAGTTCTACCTGCAGCCGGGGGACAGCATCGAGGCCGAGATCGAGGGCGTGGGCGTGCTCCGCAACCACGTCGTGCCGTGGGCGGCCGCACATGACACACCGCCATACTCCACTGACCTCTACTCCTCAACTGGCTGAGCTGATGACCACCCCCCGCCCGCTGCATGTGCTCATCGCCGGCGGCGGCCTGAGCGGCCTGGCCCTGGCCCAGGGCCTGATCAAGGACGGGCACAGCTGCGAGGTCTTCGAGCGCGACGCCGACGACTCACGCAAGATCGGCTACTACCTGCACATGAACGCCGATGGTGGTGAGGCGCTGCGGCGCTGCCTGCCCGCGGACCTGTTCGAGCTGTACGCGCAGACCTCCCGCCGGACCTACGACCGGCGGGAATCTGTGGTGCTGGACGACCGGCTGACCGAGCTGAGCTCCCAGCCGCACCTGGGGCCGCCGGACGAAGGCGAGCGCCCGCACACCGGCGTCCACCGGCGGACGCTCCGGTCGATCCTGCGGGCGCGGCTCGGCAGCTCGTTCCGTCCCGGCCAGACCGTCACCGGATACAAGGAGACGGCGGACGGGGTGTCGGTGACCCTCGCCGACGGCAGCACGGCCGAGGGTGTCGTCCTGGTCGGCGCCGACGGCATCCGCTCGGCCGTCCGCCGGCAGAAACTCCCCGGCACCACCGTCATCGACGCCGGCGTCCGCGGGCTCGGCGTGTTCGGCCGCACGCCGCTGACCCCCGAACTGGCCGGGCAACTGCCGCCGCACCTGTACGAGGGCGTGATCATCGCCGCGGACCGCCGCGGCTCCCGGTTGCTGATCGCGGTCTACCGGCCCCGACAGCGTGCGCCGGAGGCAGCCGCCGCAATCGCGCCCGATGTGCGGCTGGAGCCGGTCGGCGATTACGTCATGATCAGCGGCAGCGTGCCGCCCGGCACGGCTATCCCGGCCGCCGCCGACTGGACCCCCGGGACCCCGGCCATGCTCCGTGACGCCATGCTGACCGCGGTGCAGGGGTGGCATCCCGCCGCCCAGGCCCTGGTCGCGGGCGTGGACCTGGATTCGGTGTTCGTGATCCCGTTCGGGTTCCTCGAGCCGGCCCCGCCGTGGGAGCCGTCCCGGGTCACGCTCATCGGCGACGCCGCCCACGCCATGCTCCCTACCCTCGGCCTGGGCGCCAACCTGGCCCTGCGCGACGCCGCGCACCTGCTGGACCGGCTGTCCGCCGCGGCCCGCGGCGAGATCGGCCTGGTCGCGGCCATCGGTGCCCACGAGCAGGACATGCGCGACTACGTCTACCCGTTCATGCGGATGACCATGGACCACGACCGCCAGTTCGGCGGCGGCGCGCTGGCGGGCCGCCAGCACGAGGACCCATGATCCCGGGCCTGCACCACGTCGGCTACTGGACCGACGACCTGGACGCCGCGATGAAGCGGTGGGAACGGGATCTCGGCACCGGCCCGTTCGACGTCATCGGGCACGTGCCGTTCGACGAGTTCGTGCTGCACGACGGTGGCCATCAGTTCACCGACGTGGTCTTCGACCACGCGGCCGCCTTCGCCGCCTGGGGCCCGGTGGTGGTGGAACTGGGTCAGGTGCACGCCATCGACGACCGCCTGGCCACCGCGTACGAC
>JBAPYC010000116.1:0-5885 GCA_049284535.1 Streptosporangiaceae bacterium | reverse complement strand
GACACCCAGGCCGTGCTGGCCACCGACAAGGTGCGGTTCCAGGGCCAGGAGGTGGCCTGCGTCATCGCGGACGACCCGTACATCGCCAAGGACGCCTGCGAGCTGATCGAGGTCGACTACGAGCCGCTGCCGGTCATCGTTAACCCGCAGCAGGGGCTCGCCCCGGACGCGCCGGTGATCCGCGACGACAAGCTGAACCAGGCCGACAACGTGGTCTACAACTGGGAGGTCGGCGACAAGACAGGCACCGACCGGGCCTTCGAGCAGGCCGACGTGATCTCCGCGCTGGAATGCCACTACCCGCGCAGCCACCCGTCGCCAATCGAGTGCTGCGGCTCGGTCGCGGATTTCAACCGGGCCACCTCCAAGCTCACCGTCTACATGACCACCCAGGCGCCGCACATCGTCCGCGCCGCGGTCGCGATGGTGGCCGAGCTCCCCGAGCAGATGATCCGGATCATCTCGCCGGACATCGGCGGCGGGTTCGGCAACAAGGTGCCGATCTACCCGGGCTACGTCTGCTCGATCCTGGCCTCGATCCTGCTCGAGCACCCGGTGAAGTGGATCGAGGACAAGACCGGAAACCTCATCTCCACCGGGTTCGCCCGCGACGTCTACCTCAGGGGCGAGATGGCGCTGCGCCGGGACGGCAAGATCCTCGCCTTCCGGATGCACACCGACGCGGACCACGGCGCGTTCTTCGCCGACGCGCAGCCGAGCAAGTTCAAGATCGGCCTGATTCACTCGGCGTTCGCCGCCTACAACGTCCCGGTCGCGCACCTGACGGCCCGCGGCGTGTACACCAACAAGGCGCCGGGCGGCGTCGCTTACCGCTGCTCGTTCCGGGTCACCGAGGCGATGTTCTTCCAGGAGCGTATGGTCCAGGCGGCCGCCGACGACCTCGGCATGGACCAGGCCGCGTTCCGCCGGATGAACTTCGTGCACGACGACGACTTCCCGCACCGGACCCCGCTCGGCTTCCTCACCGACTCCGGCCAGTACGCCAAGTGCCTGGACGTCGGCCTGCGGGCCATCGGGTACGAAGACTTCAAAAAGGAGCAGGCGGAGGCCCGCAAGCGCGGCCGGCTGCTCGGTCTCGGCATCTCCACGATGACCGAGCCGCTCGGCGCGGGCAACAGCCGGGAGTACGACATCCTCGGCATCAAGATGTTCGACTCCGCCGAGCTCAAAATACACATGAGCGGCAAGGCGATCCTGCGTACCGGCGCCAAGTCCCAGGGTCAGGGCCACGAGACGACGTGGGCGCAGATCGTCGCGCACGAGCTCGGCATCCCGGCTGACGACGTCGTCGTCGAGGAGGGCGACACCGACACGGCGCCGTTCGGCATGGGCACCTACGCGTCGCGGTCAACCCCGGTGGCCGGGGCGGCCGTCGCGATGGCCGCCCGCAAGATCCGCGCCAAGGCCCGCAAGCTGGCCGCGCACCTGCTCGAGGTGTCCGAGGAGGACATCGACTGGGAGCTCGGCCGGTTCTACGTGCGCAGCTCCCCGCAGCGCGGCGTGTCCATAACCGAATGCGCGATGGCGGCCTACAGCAACATGCCCGACGGCATGGAGCCCGGCCTGGAGAACACGTCCTTCTACGACCCGCCGAACCTCACCTGGCCGTTCGCCGTCTACATCGTCACCGTCGAGGTCGACCCGGAGACCGGCGTCTGGGACGTGCTGCGGATGGTCGCGGTCGACGACTGCGGGGTGCGGATCAACCCGATGATCGTCGAGGGCCAGATCATGGGCGGCCTCACCGAGGCGTACGCGATGGCCAGCATGCAGTTCATCACGTTCGACGCCGACGGCAATTGCGTCGGCTCGAACTACATGGACTACCTGCTGCCGAGTGCCTGGGAGACCCCCGGCTTCGAGCTGCACAGCGAGGTCGTGACACCGTGCCCGCACCACCCGATCGGCGCCAAGGGGATCGGCGAGTGCGCCGCGGTGGGCGGCCCCGCCGCCTTCGTCAACGCGGTGATGGACGCGCTGGGCGAAACCGGGGTCAGGAACATCGACATGCCGCTGCTGCCGGACCGGGTCTGGGAGGCGCTCACCTACCGCCGGGACGTGTCCGGGTTCCCGCCGGTGCGTCAGGACTGATGCCAGTGCTGGTCATCAGGTCCCTGTCCCTGGTCGAGGAGAAGCCATGAACGGTCTGGGCGTGCTCGAGCAGATCGCCGAGCTGGCCCGCAGCGGTCAGGCGTTCGCACTGGCCACGGTGGTCTGGCGGCAGGGGCCCTCATCGAGCAAGCAGGGCTCGCGGGCCATCATCACCAGTGACGGCCAGATGCACGGCTGGATCGGCGGCGCCTGCGCGGAACCGGTGGTGATCCGCGAGGCCAAACAGGTCATAGCGGACGGGAACGCCCGGCTGCTGCTGCTCGGCAGCCCGGACCAGTTCGGCACGGCCGTCCCGGAAGGGATGACGGTGGTGCCGATCTCCTGCCAGAGCGAGGGCGCCCTCGAGGTGTATATCGAGCCGGTGCTCCCGGCGCCGCACCTGGTGATCGTGGGCAGCTCGCCGATGACGCACACGCTCGCCGAGCTGGCCAGGACGCTGGGCTGGCACACGGAACTGGTCGGCACACAGGACTTCACGGCGGGCCGCGCGGACGAGCGGTCGATGGTCATCGTCGCCACCCAGGGCCACAGCGATGAGGACATGATCGAGCGCGCGGTGGCGATGCATCCCGCCTACCTGGGCCTGGTCGCGTCCCGGCGCCGCGGTGAGGCCGTGCTCGGCTACCTCGCCGAACGCGGCGTCCCACGGGACCAGCTGGACCGGGTGCGTGCGCCCGCCGGCCTGGACCTGGGCCGGACGAGCCATGAGGAGATGGCCGTCGCCATCCTCGCGGAGCTCGTCCAGCTGCGCGCCTCCGGCGCCCTCCCGGGCGTGCCCGCTCCGCGGCCGGAACTGGGACGTGAGCCGGGGACGCGGCCCAGGACCGAGCTGCCACTCGCTGAGGCCGTCGACCCGGTCTGCGGGATGACGGTCACGCCGGATGCCTCGGGCCTGCCGCTCCGGCACGACGGCGTCACCTACTACTTCTGCTGCGCCGGCTGCCGCCGGAGCTTCGAGGAAAATCCGGGTGCCTACGTCAAGGCGGTGCTGAGGTGATCATCTCCAGCGACTTCGAGGTCGCAGAGCCGGTCGAGAAGGTGTGGCGGTTCTTCGACAACATCGGTCAGGTGGCGTCCTGCCTGCCAGGTGCGGAGCTGACCAAGGACCTCGGCGACGACAAGTACGAAGGCCGAGTCGCCATCCGGATGGGGCCGGTCCGGCTGCAGTTCACCGGCACCGCCGACATCACCGAACGCGACGAGGCCGCCAAGCGCCTCGAGGTGCACGCGGCGGGCGCCGACGAAAAGGGACGCGGCCAGGCCGCCATGGTGGTCAGCGCCACGCTGTCGCCAAAGGGGCGGGGCACCAAGGTCGCGGTCACCCAGGACCTGCAGCTGTCCGGTGCGGCCGCGCAATACGGCCGCGGCATGGTCTCCGATGTCTCGGCCATCTTGATCCGCGACTTCTCGGCGACCATGCAGGACAGGATCGAGCGGCTGGAGCGCGGGGAAACCGCAGAGCAGATCGCGGCGGCGGCCAACAGCCGCTCGGTGCAGGGCTTCACGATCGCCATGCGGGCCGCCCGGATGGCGCTGATGCGCGTCTTCGCCCGCTTCTTCCTGCCCTACCAGCCCGTGCGCTGACCGAAAACGGAAGGAGGGCCAGCCATGGTCCTGTGGTGGATCGGCAACGCGGTCCTGCTCGTGGCGGTGCTGCCCGTCGTGATCTACCTGCTCAACCGGGTGCTCGCGGCGCTGGAGCGGATCCGTGCGGCCAGCGACGACATCCTGGCCGGCGGCGTCGCCCTGGTCGGGCAGCTGGAAGGAGTCCCCGACGGCCTGGCCGTCACGGACGAGACCATCGAGGCAGTCAAGGTCGGCGCGGTCCGCTACGCGGGCTCCGTTGCGAAATTGCTCGGTTAGCGAAGGAGCGGCACACCATGCCAGCAGCAGCCTGGATGACCATCGCCGTCGCCGGCCTGATCATCGTGATCACCGCGGTGGGGTTGATCAGGATCGTGTTCCACCTGCGGGCCATCCGCGGCACCCTGAAGGCCGTCACCGGCGGTGTGCAGGCCGTCGATCAGCTGACCTCCACCGTGCCGGCCCGGCTGACCTCGGTCAACGCGAACCTCAAGCCCGTCCGCGACTTTTGCGAAACGGTGTAGGCGATGACGACAGACTGGACTATCGGCTATGTGATCGGCGGCGTCATCGTGCTCGCCGTCGTGGTCCTGGTGACCGCGATCCTGGTGCTCGCCAGGCAGATCGGCGACGAGGCACCGAAGATCAACGCCGGCCTCGAGGGCGCCGTCCGCAACACCGCGCCGCTCGCGGCGCTGCGGACCACCATCGAGCACGCCACCATCATCATCGCCGGGCTGCAGCGCGGCCGGTCCCGGCTGGGAGGGTAACGGTGAACCCTACCGAGCACACCCTGTGGGTGTCCGCCATCATCGTCGGCTTCGTCGTCGTGCTGGCCGTCGCGGCGCTGCTTAGCCTGCTCATCTACCTGATCAAGCGGATCGACCACCGGGTCGAGGTGATCGGCGCGACGCTGACCGCGGCGAAAGCCAACACCGCTGACACCGTGCTGATTGGCCAGGTCGCCACCGGGGTGGACGCGGTTCTCGCCGAGGGCCTGCAGCACCACCTGTTCCTCGGCCGGGTCCTCGGAAAGGTGAAGTCTTGACTACTCCCTGCCCTGAAGGACGGGGATTCCGGCCTTCACGGGCCGGGGTTCCTGTTTCACAGCCGACTGCATCCGGGAGGACCCGGAGTGTCTGACATCAGCTCCGCAGGCAGAAACGGCAAGACCTGCCGCCAGGATGTTCTGGGCGGCGTTGATGTCCCGGTCGTGCCGGGTGCCGCAGGACGGGCACGTCCAGTGCCGCGTCGACAGACTCAGCGAAGCGAGCAGGTGCCCGCACGCCGAGCATGTCTTGGAGCTGGGGTACCAGCGGTCGGCCACGATCAGGTGCCGCCCGGCCTTCGCTGTCTTGTACTCCAGCATCTGGCGGAAGGTGCCCCAGCCGCAGTCGGAGATCGCCTTGGCCAGCGACCGGTTCCGGACCATGTTCTTCACTGCGAGATCTTCAATCACGATCACGTCGTGATCCCGGACGAGCCGGGTGGACGTGCGGTGCAGGAAGTCGACGCGGGACGCGCGCACTTTCCGGTGCGCGCGAGCGACCTTTACCTTGGCCTTGGCCCGGTTGGCGCTGCCGCGCTGGCAGCGGGCCAGATGCCGCTGGTAGCGGGCCAGGTGCCGTTCCCGCTTGGCGAGGCTGCGCGGGTTCGGGATCTTCTCCCCATCCGAGGTGACAGCGAAGTCCGTGATCCCGAGGTCCACGCCGACGGCGGTGCCGGTCACAGGAAGCTGCCCGGGCTCGGCCATGTCCGCGGCAAAAGACACGTACCAGCGCCCGCACGGATCCCGGGAAACAGTCACGGTGGTCGGTTCCAGCGTGGCCGGGTCGATATCGGGCCAGGACCACACGAACGCCAGGGGTGTGCTCATCTTGGCGAGGAAGAGCCGCGTGTCCCGGTAGCGGAACCCGGAGCGGGTGTACTCGGCGGACTGCCGGCCGTCCCTGGACTTGTACCGGGGATGGCGGGCGCGCCCAGCAAAGAAGTTGCCGAAAGCTGTCTGCTGATGACGGATCGCCTGCTGGAGCGGGACCGGGGAGACCTCGTTCAGCCAGCCCAGTTCCTCCGTGGCCTTCATAGCGGTCAGGTAGGCGTTGGCCTGGGTGAACCCGGTCGTGATGCCGTCGCCGTGATAGCGGGCGTGGCGCCACGCCAGAGTCCGG
>JBAPYC010000115.1:0-6527 GCA_049284535.1 Streptosporangiaceae bacterium | reverse complement strand
CCCGAGGTGGCCCCGGAAGCCGCGGCCGAGCGGGCCGAGGAGATCCTCACCGAGCTCGCGCCGCGCTGAGCTGGCGCCCAGAGCCGGCGCGCCGGTGACAACGGACGCTGACGTCGCGGAGGCCGCGCCGTCGGCGAAGGTTTCGTCCTGGTCCACTGGGACTCCGATCGCGGCGGGCGGCGGGCCAGGCGCACATCCCTGTGGCGGCGCGATGCGGCCGGCTGGCGGCTGGTGCACCACCAGGGCACGCTGCTCCCCTGAATACGGGGCTCCCCTGAATGCGGGGCTCCCTGAATGCGGGCCTGCCTGTGAGTGCTCGCGAATCAGGGCGGCGCCGAGAAGAAGTCACTGGCTTCCCCGAGATCGGCGTAGTAGCGCCAGAACTCGGCGATCCTGTTGTCGGCGATGCGCATTACGTCGGCGGCGGACTGCGACAACCTGGTACCGGACTTTGTGCCGGTCAGCTGGACGATGCTAGTGACGAAGATGTCGTTCGCCATGACCGAGACGATGTCCTGGGTGAAAGCCGGACCGGCGGCCGCGAAATAGCGCTGCCAGAACTTCATCACCTCATCGCGGCCGACATAGGTCCCGGCCAGCGGGGAGTGCCCGAACTCGTGCCAGGTGATGCCGTCAGCGAACATCTCGCGGATGGCCGCCATGTCCCCTCTCCCGAGCCGTTCGTGCGCCTCGTTAACCAGAGTCACGTTGGGATGCTCGGCCTGCGCGGGTGTGTCGTGGCCGATCGGCGGCTCCGTCATCGGTGTCCTTCCCAGCCCGGTTCGCGGCGCGCTCGGATGAGCACCGCCGTCAGCTTTCCCTGGGCGCGCTTTCGCGGGCGAGCTGGAAGAACGGTGCCCGCAAGACGAAACGCGCCACCAGCATCATGATCACCCCGGCGGCCACGATGCCGACCACGGACCAGACCTGGGACGCGGGCGCAGCCTGCAGAGACCGGACGATGATCCAGACCAGGAACCCGGCCGCGCACAAGGGGAGGATGCCGACGAACGCGGCATCCGCGACGTTTCTGACCACGCGGCGCCGGTAATAGGCGATGGCGGCAAACGCGGTGAGGACGTAGAAAGCGGCGTACAGCAGGCCGGTGATGTCGATGACCTGGCTGAAGACGTTCGCGATGGAGCTGGACAGCAGGTACACCCAGGTAGCCGCGATGAGGATCGTGCCGATAACGGCGCTCGCCACGACCGGCGTGGCGAAGCGGTGATTCACCCGGGCCAGCACGGGCGGCAGCACCCGCTCCCTGGCCATCCCGTAGGTCATCCGGGCCAGGATCACGATGACGGTCCCGGTGGAAGCGATGACGGAAAGGGCCAGGGAGAGCGCCATGACCTTGGCCCACCCGCCGCCGCCCAGCGACTGCGCGATGTAGATAAGTGGCGCGGAGGCGTTGGCCTGCAGCTTGGCCGGCGACACCACTCCTTGCAGGCCCATCTCGCAGAAGGTGTAGATGACGGCGAGGAAGGCGACCGCCAGGACGGCGGCCCGGCCCGGGTTGGTACGCCGGCGCGTGGTCTCCTCGTTGACGTACACGCTGGCGTCCCAGCCGGTGTACATGAACACCGCGATGAGGAAGCCCGCCGCCAGGCTCCCCTTCCCGCCGATACCGCTGATGCTGAACCAGCCGCTGGTGATCGGGAAGGTGCCGTGGTGGTGGTTGAGCACCGCGACGAAACCTGCGATCGCGAAGCCGAGCAGGATCGTGTACTCGATGGCGGCCATACTGACCTGGGTCCGGGCGGTGATCTTGATGCCGATCACCGCGATCACCAGCATGACCAAGATGACGGCCGTGCTGATGGCGATGTTCGGCCAGGTGCTCGTGACGGTGGAGTTGAAGACGGCCAGCACCGAAGGGGCGAGGACCACGACGCCGGAGATTCCGCCGACCAGGCTGCCCGTGATCATCAGCCAGCCGGTGAGGAAGCCGACATAGGGATTGATCGAGCGGCCGACCCACTCGAAGGAAGCGCCGCAGTTGGCGTTCCACAAGTTGAGGCGGCGGTAGGCATTGGCGATGATGAACATGGGGATCGCGGTCAGCAGGATAACGGGCCCGACCGCGTAGGCGGCCGTCGCGGCCAGCGTGGCCACGGTCAGCCCGACCGACACGGTCGGGGCCGAGTTGGCCATGCCGATGACCGTGTCCTGGACAGCCCCGATCGCATCAGGCTCGAGCTGCCCGGGGCCGGCGGTCATGTAATTACCCGGATCCGGGCTCACCCGGCCGGCGCGTGCCGGAGCACGCCGCGCGATAACGTCGCGTCATGGGTGAGTCGGCATCGGGGAATGCGGTGGTCACGTTCACACAGGCGGGCACTCCGCTCAGTTTCTGGTTCCCTGATCCCCGGCTGGGACCGGCCGGCCCCGCCGATCCGGCAGACCTGGCACTTCCAGCCGAACAGGATGACCCAGTTCGTGCCGTACGGATCCGCCGCCAGCTGTGCGTGACCCCCGACCTGGACCAGCCGCCCGCCGACTGCGCGGATGCCTACCTGCGCCTTCACCTGCTCTCCCATCGCCTGATGCGCCCCAACTCGATGAACCTGGACGGGATCTTCACGGTCCTGCCCAACGTGGCCTGGACCTCACTCGGACCGGTCGCCGCCAGCGAGACCGGCGCTGTCCGGCTGCGGGCGCTGTCCCGCGGCATCCATCTCGAGGTCCGCTCGGTCGACAAGTTCCCCCCGATGCTGGACTACGTCGTCCCCAGCGGCGTCCGGGTGGCTGACGCTGCCCGGGTCCGCCTGGGCGCCTACCTGGCGGAAGGCACCACCGTCATGCACGAGGGCTTCATCAACTTCAACGCCGGCACGCTCGGTCCCGCGATGGTGGAAGGCCGCATCAGCCAGGGCGTGGTCGTCGGCGCTGACACCGACATCGGCGGCGGCGCCTCCATCATGGGCACCTTGTCCGGCGGCGGCACCCAGGTCATCTCGGTCGGCCAGCGGTGCCTGCTGGGCGCGAACTCCGGACTGGGCATCTCCCTGGGCGATGACTGCGTCATCGAAGCCGGGCTCTACCTGACCGCCGGGACCATCGTCACGCTCCCCAGCGGGCAGCAAGCCAAGGCGCGGGACCTGAGCGGACAGGCAGGCCTGCTGTTCCGCCGCAACAGCATCACGGGGACCGTCGAAGCCATCACCCGCCCAGGCACGTGGGGCAGCCTCAGCACCGACCTTCACGCCGGTCAGTAGCACAGCACCCGCTCATCCCATGGGTCAGCTGGGGACAGCGCAGTCCTGGACCCGCATGATCACCTTCCGAGACCTCCCGTGGCGCACTCAGTAATAGTCATGCATGAGTTCGGTTGACCAGGTCGGCTGGGTGACCGGGTCCCGGGGCGCGAACTCGACCATGTAGGGCTTGACGTCCAGTACCGGGGTGCCGTCGAGCGCGTCGAGATCGGCGATGTGGAGGTCCAGCCCCTCGACAGCCAGTAGCCGGCAGCGCGAGACGCCGAGGAGGTTCGGGCGGAAGGGGCCGTGCCCGGCGAAGACGCCGACCGCGGGCCAGGCCGGGTTGCCCCGGGCCGGGCGCGGTTCGGTGCGCACCGCCGACGGGTCGATCCGGTCGAAGTAGAACACCACTTCGAGGTGGGAGAAGTCGGCGAGGCCGAGGACCACGCCGGAGTCGAACTGCCCGGAGTCCAGACGGATCACGGACTTCACGTCGTACCAGTCGTCCTCGACCCATTCGTCCCGGCCGCCGGTCACCCTACCGATGGGCCGCAGGGCTATCTCGTCAGGCATGGTCGAAGTATCGCAAGCCACGATGAAGAAGTCTCCAGTGTGGTGGTGGCCCGGCCACCTGTGTTGTCTACGTCAGCCGGCCGGATGGGCGGTCAGGCCCTCGCGGTACGCGATCGCGGCGGCTTCGGTGCGGCTGGCCGCGCCGAGCTTGCCCAGGATGTTGGACACGTGCACGCTGGCCGTCTTCGGCGCGATGAACAGCACGGACGCGATCTCCCGGTTACTGCGGCCCGCCGCGATGAGCCGGAGCACCTCGCGTTCCCGGCTGGTCAGCGAGGCGAGCACGGCCGGGTCCGGGCCGTGCTCGGCCACGCTCCCGATCCGGGCCCGGCGGGCGAGGTCGTCCAGGGCCGCGCGCAGCGGCCTGGCCTTGAGTTTCTCGGCCGCCCGCGCGGCCAGCTCCCATTGCTCGGTGGCCTCGTCCCGGCGGCCCGCCTCGGCTAGGGCCTCGGCCAGCCGCCATCTGGTCCGGGCGCCCTCGTAAATGTAGTCGGGCCCGAACTCATCGAGCACCGCCTGCCAGGCCTGCGGGTCGTTGTCACCGCTGGCCCGGCGGTACTCGGCCTCGGCCCGGGCCAGCCAGCCACGTCCTTCGGGCCCGAGGATGAAGTTCGGCCGCCGGCGGTAGGCCGCTCCCGCCCGGGCGACCTCCAGCATGTCCGCGGCCGCGGCCAGCTCCGCGTTCGCGGTGGCCTCGTCTCCCCCGGCCCGGGCCTGCGCGGCGCGGTCGGCCCGGGCGCACAAGGCCACCGCGGCGGGCCGGATTACCGACGGCGAGTATCCCCACGGCGGGACGATGGTGATGTCGATCGCGGTCTGGGCCTCGGCCAGGGCCTGCTCGGTGTCGCCTTGCCAGTAGGCGTGCTCGGCCAGCAGGCCGCGCGCGGTGAAGCCGTCGAACCCGTGCACGGTGAAGAACGGGTTGATCCAGGCCCGCCGCTCCTCCACCGCCGCGTTCCCCCGGGCCACGTCGATGAACAGGGCCATCGAGGACAGGTACGCCTCCGGGATGCTGGTGACCCGGACGGCGAAGCCGTCGGCGATTTCCTGGGCGTGATCCCACTTACCGTCCGCGAAGTGGCACTGGAAGTGCAGGTGCTGGACGTCCAGGCCGAACGGCGCCAGGCCGAGCCCGGTCTGATGGGCCCGCTTGGTCCCCTCGTGGGCCACGGCCGCGCCGATACTCAGGTCGCCGCGCTCGAGGTGGGCCCGGGCCAGGTGGTAGGCGGCACGCAGCTCCACGCCGAGGACGCGGGCCATGCGCGCCTGCTTGTGCGCCTGGGTGAGCAGGTCGATGGCCTCGTCGTTGTGTCCCTCGCGGTTGCTGATGAAGCCCAGTGTGACCAGCGCGTCGGCCTCGACCCACGGGGCCTCGGCCGCCCGCGCCGCGGCCAGGCTGCGCTCGGCCCACTCCCGGGCCGCGACGTAACCGTCCTCCCAGAGCAGGGAGTTGGCGTAGGTCGAGACGGCGCGGGCGTACTGCCATGTCGGTGGTTCGGACGGGGTGGTCTCGACGGTTTCGCGGGCGACGTCCACCGCCTCCTCCGCCGACTTGGGGTCGTCGAGCGTCATGAGGTAAGAGCTCAGCCTCTCACCGATCCGGGCGGCCAGGTGGACGGCCTCAATGCTGGGATCCGGCTCGGGCTGGGCCGCGGTCAGCTGCTGTAGCCTGCGGAGCAGATGGACGGCCTGCTCGTAGTCACCGCTGTCCGCCGCGCTGGTCGCGGAGAGCAGGCCGAGCTTGCCGCGGGCCATGCCGGCCACCTTTTCCGGCTCGGTCGCCCGGTCCCACAACGCGAGGGCCTGGTCATAGTGCCGGTGCGCCTCGGCCGGCGCGCCCAGATCCTCGGCTTCGGTCCCGGCCCGGACCGAGGCGGCGAAGGCGCCCGGGATGTCGTGGCTGACCAGGCTGTGCTGGGCCAGCTCCGCGGCGGTCCCGGGCACGGACAGCCGCTCCTCCTCCGACAGCAGCGAGCTCATGGTGGCGTGCAGCCGGGTCCGCTCTCCCGGCAGCAGGTCCGCGTAGACCGCTTCCCGCAGCAGGGCGTGGCGGAAGACGTACCCCTCGGTGCCGTGCGGGACCAGCAGCTGGTGGGTGACGGCTTCCCGCATGGCGGCCTCGTACTCGTCGGCCCGCAGGCCCGAGGCGGCCCGGACCAGCTCGTCGTCGGCCTTGCGGCCGGCCACGGCGGCGGCGCGAAGCACCTGCTGGGTGGTATCGGACAGCTGCTCGACCCGGCTGAGCAGCAGCGCCGCCAGCCCGGCGGGCAGGGCGCCGTCACCCCGGACCGCGGCGGCCAGCAGTTCCTCGGCGTAGTAAGCGTTGCCCTCGGCCCGGTCCACGATGTCGTTCAGCTCGGTGGCGTCGAGGCGGCCGGGAGCGGTCGCGGTCAGGTGCTCGGCCAGCGCCGAGGCGTTCAGCGGAACCAGGTCGACCGCGACGACGCCGGGCAGCCGGAGCAGCTCCGCGATCACGGGCCGCAGCGGATGACGGCGGTGCAGGTCGTCGGTGCGGTAGGTGCCGATCAGGGCGACCCGCTCCCGGTGCAGCATCCGGGACAGGAACGTGACCAGATCCCGGGTGGACGCATCGGCCCAGTGCAGGTCTTCCAGGACCAGCAGCACCGGAGCGGCCGCGGCCAGCTCGGTCAGCAGGCCGAGCACGCCGCCGAACATCTGCTGCCGGGCCAGGCCGGTCCGGTCCGAGGCGGCGGCCTCGCCGTCCCCGCCCTCGGGCAGCAGCCGGCCCAGCGC
>JBAPYC010000114.1:0-3670 GCA_049284535.1 Streptosporangiaceae bacterium | reverse complement strand
GCCCCAGCCAGGGACGCCGCGGCCAAGGACGGTGCCGCCAGGAGCGGCCGGGCCAAGGCCGCGGACGCCGGGACGAGCGCAACCCCTGCGGCTGAAGCAGCGCCTGCAGCCGAAGCAGCGCCTGCAGCCGAAGCAGCGCCTGCAGCCGAAGCAGCGCCCGCAGCCGAAGCAGCGCCCGCGGCGGAGGCGACGACCGCGGCCGAAGCAGCGCCCGCGGCCGAAGCGACGACCGAGGCCGAAGCGACGACCGAGGCCGAACCAGCGGCGGGGACCGAGGCCTGAGGTGCTTGAGGAAGCCCTCGAGCACCTGGTGCGAGGCATCGTCGAGTACCCGGACGACGTCCAGGTGGCTAGCCGTAATCTGCGCCGGGGCAACGTCATTGAGGTGCGGGTGCACCCCGATGACCTGGGCAAGGTCATCGGGCGCGGCGGCCGCACGGCCAGGGCCCTGCGGACGGTGATCGGCGCTCTGGCGTCGGGCCGCTACGTCCGTATCGACCTGCTGGACGCCAACGAGGTCCGCTAGTACCCATGCGGGTCATCATCGGCCGCATCGGCCGCCCGCACGGGATCCGCGGCGAGGTCGTGGTGGGGGTCAGGACCGACGAGCCTGACCTCCGGTTCGCCGACGGGGCCGTCGTGGACGTGTCCTCCGACGCGGACAACGAGACCCCGGCGGACAGCACCCAATTGACCATCGCCTCCCGGCGCTGGCACTCTGGGCAGCTGCTCGTTGCGTTCGCCGGGGTCACCGACCGGACCGCGGCCGGCGAGCTGACCGGCAGCTGGCTGAGCATCGACTCCAGCCAGCTGCCGGACACCTCCGACCCGGAGGAGTTCCGCGACCACGAGCTGATCGGCCTGTCCGTGCGGACCGCGGACGGCGCCGCGGCCGGGGTGGTCACCGACGTGCTGCACTACGGCCAGGACCTGCTGGTGGTGCGGCGCGGGGAGGGTCAGGAGTTCCTCGTGCCATTCGTCAAGGCGATCGTGCCCGAGGTCGACCTGGCGGCCGGCCAGCTGGTGATCGACCCACCCCCCGGCCTGCTCGATCCGGCCGAGGCGGATTAACAACGGCGCGACCGCTGCAAACCCCGCCCGTTCGGCCACATAAAGAAGGAGGGGGCGTGGGGCTGCGCATCGACATCGTCACCATCTTCCCCGAGTACTTCGACAGCCCGCTGCGTGTTTCCCTGATCGGGAAGGCCGCGGCCCGGGGTGACATTGAGTTCCGCGTGCACGACCTGCGGCGCTGGGCCACCGACATCCACCGGACCGTGGACGATGTGCCGTTCGGCGGCGGGCCCGGCATGGTCATGAAGCCCGATGTCTGGGGCGACGCGCTGGACGAGATCATCCCGGCGGGCGGCACGCCCCGGCTGGTCGTGCCGACCCCGAGCGGGGTGCCGTTCGCCCAGGACACGGCGGCCGCCTACGCGGGCGAGCCGTGGCTGGTATTCGCCTGCGGCCGGTACGAGGGCATCGACGGCCGGGTAGCCGAGGCGATGCGGGCGCGGATGCCGGTCGACGAGATCAGCATCGGCGACTACGTGCTGGCCGGGGGCGAGGCCGCCACGCTGGTCATGCTCGAGGCGGTCGGGCGGCTGCTGCCCGGCGTGCTGGGCAACGCCTCCTCGGCCGGGGACGACTCGTTCGGCGGCTCCGCGGGCCCCATGCGCGGGCTGCTGGAGGGACCCGTCTACACCCGGCCGCGGGACTGGCGCGGGCGGGAGGTGCCCGAGGTCCTGCTGTCCGGCAACCACGGCGTGATCGCCCGCTGGCGCCGCGATATGGCGCTGCGCCGAACCGCCGCTTCCCGGCCCGACCTGATCCGGGCCCTGACCGACCTGGACCGGCGCGATCTCCAGGTGCTGTCCGAGGCCGGCTGGGAGGACTCTTCACCTGCTGGCTTTCCGGTTAGCGGCGAAGATATGGCACACTGAAGTCCGCTGACTTTTTCAGGCGTCCGGCCGGGGGCACTCCGAGAGGCTCCAGGCGTAAGACGGCGAGTGCCGGACGCCAGCGACGACCACCACCGAGGAAACCCTGTCATGCATACTGCGATTGCCGAAATCGAGCAGGCCCAGACCCGGTCTGACATCCCGGAGTTCCGCCCGGGGGACACCCTGAAGGTCCACGTCCGGGTCACGGAGGGAAACCGCTCCCGGATCCAGGTTTTCCAGGGCGTCGTGATCCGGCGTCAGGGCAGCGGCGCCCGGGAGACCTTCACCGTCCGCAAGGTCAGCTACGGCGTGGGCGTCGAGCGGACCTTCCCGGTACACAGCCCGTCGATCGACAAGATCGAGCCGGTCACCCGGGGCCGGGTGCGCCGGGCCAAGCTGTACTACCTCAGGGACCTGCGCGGCAAGGCGGCCCGCATCAAGGAGCGGCGCGACAACACCGGCAGCTGACGTGCCTGGGGGGCAGCCGGCGGACGACCGGGCCGACCCCGGCGCGGCCGCTCCGGCTCGCACCCCCGAGCGGGGCAGGGAATCCCGGCGCGGACCCACGAGCGGCCCGGCCGTTAAGGCCCGGAAGAACAAGAGCTTCTGGCGCGAGCTGCTGACCATCGTGGTGGCCGCGGCCGTCCTCACCCTGCTGGTGAAGGCGTTCGTGGTCCAGGTGTACCGGATCCCGTCAGCGTCGATGGAGAACACGCTCCAGATCGGCGACCGGGTCCTGGTCAACAAGCTCGTCTACCACTTCCGCGGCATCGCCCGCGGCGACGTCGTGGTGTTCAGCGGCCAGGACTCGTGGGGACCGGACGCCCCGCCGCCGTCCGGCGACCCGGTGGTGCGGTTCTTTGATGACGCGCTGTCCGACATCGGGCTGCACAGCGACCAGACCTACTACATCAAGCGGGTCATCGGGCTGCCCGGCGACCGGGTCGCCTGCTGCACCGACGGCAAGACCACGGTGAACGGCGTGCCGCTGAACGAGAGCTCGTACCTGTATCCGGGCAACCCGCCGTCGACGTTCAGCTTCAGCGCCGTCGTGCCCGCCGGGCACGTGTGGGTGATGGGCGACCACCGCAGCGACTCCGACGATTCCCGCTATCACACTGGCGATCCGGGCGGCGGCGCCGTCCCCGAGAGCCAGGTCGTGGGCCGTGCCTTCCTGATCATCTGGCCGGTCTCGCAGATCAGTGACCTGCCCATTCCGTCGGCCTTTGCCCAGGCCGCGCTGCACTCCTCCGCAACTGGGGCCGCAACGGGAACCGCGGCGGCCGCCGGGGTTATCGGCGCCCCGCTGCTGCTGTGGCGCCGCAGCCGCCGCAACGACGATGAATAGCCCTGTTACCTGCCCAAATATTGCTTCTGTCGTGCTTGCCCGGCCTTGCCGGGCGCCCGGCCCGGCGGGGCGAGGATGCGCTCCGCCGGCACGGCCAGGGCGATAAGCTCAACATCGATGGCGGCGCGGATCTGCGAACCGTCACGGTCGGAAGGGGCGCGGGATGAGTGGCGCGGGCCGCGGCATGTCGCCGGGAGCAGGGTCAGACGAGGGGGTCGCGTCCTCCGAGCGTGTCCCGACCCAGCGGCAGCAGGCGGTACCCGGCCAGGGCGACGCGAGCCGGCCCGCGGGCGGGACGTCCGGCCCGGACGGATCATCCCCTGGCCCCGGCGGATCGTCGCCCAGCCCCGGTGGATCGTCATCCGGCCCGGCTGAAGCG
>JBAPYC010000113.1:0-7301 GCA_049284535.1 Streptosporangiaceae bacterium | reverse complement strand
GCCCACCCTGCAACAGACCGACCCCCCACAGAGCAACCCGCAACAGAGCAGCTCGCCCACGCCCAGGCCGACGCACACGCACCGCGGGCCGACGCGACCGTCGCCGCCACCATCGGCGCCTTCGTCGTCGGATCCGTCGTCGGACCCGTCATCGGGCCCGCCACCGTCGGACCCGCCGTCGACGACGAGCAGCTCGTCCACAGGGTCATAAATCATCGGGATCGAGGCCGCCCGCCTTCACGTCCGCGTGCACTCGGAACACCGGCTCGATCGGCCCGACGGCCATCTCCTTCGGTCAAGGGCTGGAGGCTGGTGCTGGCGCGTCAGGCGCGGCTGGGACCCTGCGTGGCCAGGTCGGCGAGGTGCCGGAGTGAGTTGTCCAGGTGCTCAGGGCCGAACGGCGGGAACTGGATGTGCTGGCGCAGGAACGGTCCCACCGCGGACCAGTCGTAGGACAGCGTCACCTTGGTCTGGCCCGAACCGGCCGGGGCGAGGTCGTACCGCCAGATCCAGCCGCCGAACTGCAGGTCGCCGTCGCCGTCCCGGGCCTGGCCCGGCTGCCAGGCGATGGCGCTTGGCTGCTCGAACACGCACACCTTGTTGGCCATCTGGTAGTCCTTGGCCAGGTGATCGTCGTTGTCGTGGTACATGGCCATCCGGAAGATCTGCCCCTCCCCGGTCAGGCGCTCGCCGTCCAGCGGTTCGCGGACCCAGCCGGTTCCGTCGATGGCGGGGTGTGTCCTGGGGTCGGCGAGGATCCCGAAGATGGTCTCGGCCGGTGCGCCGATCGTGGTGCTGGCGCTGAGCGTTTCGCTGGTCATGCTGGCCTCCTTTGGTCGCTGCAGGGCAGACGGCCGCAGGCCGCCGGAGTCATCGCGCGATCGGACCGGATTCAGTGAAAGTGAACCTCTACCGGATCTTGGCGATAGGCGGGAATTGGTAGCTGCCGTCGAGGATCTGGGGTCCGGGGATGTAGAGGCGGAGCACGAGGCGGAACCGGCCGGTGGGTGCAGGTAGCCAGTTGGCCTTGCCGACGGGGTCGTCGGGTTCGGTATTGCCGATGGTGATGGTGAGCGACCCGTCGTCGGCGTACTGGATGCCTTGGGTGCGGTCGCCGATGGAGTAGCGCTTGATCGGGTTGGCGACTAGGTAGTACCTGGGGATGTCGTAAAGGGTGATCGACCAGAACGCCTGCACAGGTGGCTTGTCCGGGAAGGCGATGACGTAGGTGCTGGTCCCGTCGAGGGGGTTGCCGTCGATGTCGGTGAAGGCCTGGGCGTAGACGGCTTCGTAGGCGTGGTTTCCCCAGAGCCCGAGCCGATCGGCGACGGCGCGTTCGATGATGCGGTGGGTGGGATTGGTGATTTTCCATTCGTCGCTATCGATGGTGCCCGGGCCTAGGGCGTAGAGGTTGTAGTCGAAGGCGTGCAGGCCAACGGTCCAGTCGTTGTTCACTGGTGAGCTGCCGTGGTGAGTGAGGTATTCCAGCTTCTCGACGCCGGCGCGGTAGCCGGCGATCAGGGTGTCCTGGTCATAGCCGACTGAGTCGTGCAGCGGGGCGTAGCGCTGAGCGTACTGGTCGTCTTGAGGCGGGGCGGGGAAGGTCTGGGACCACAGCCACGCCTGGTCCCAGAACGCTAGCTCGTCGCCGGCGTCGGGCCGGGTGCCGGGGATGCCGGCCGGCGGCGGCGCGTTGGCCGTGAGCGGTGTCAGCACCACGGCGTCCTGGACGGCGTTGACGGCCAGGATGTCGTCGGGTCCAGCACAGGCGAACCGGCCGACGATGGACAGCACCGTCGTGGAGGCGGGGATGAGGGTGAATCCGTCGGGGACCTGCCCGTCCCAGCCGGGCGGGGTGATCAAGAAACGGGCGGCCTGGCTGCCGGTAGCCCGGGTGCCGACGTAGGCGATGTTGTTCGTCCAGGCGTCGATGAACTGGAGCACGTAGTACCGGTCGCGGGTGTCGGGCACCTCGAGGCGAACGGGTCCCGCCGACAGGTCAAGTTGCGCCATCGAGTAGACGGTGTCGTTGTTGATGGTAACGAAGGTGTCTTCCGGGCCGGCGAGTTTGCGGGCGTGGGAGAACGTGTTGAATGGCGCGGCCGGGTTGGACCCGATGCCGGTGCGCACGTAGCGCTGCACCTGGCGCAGGTTCTCCACCAGCGGGTAGTAGTAGAGGTAGGCCTCGGTGGCGAGGTCGGTCGCGCTGATTTCGGTCACGCACCAAGCGTAGAGCCAGCATGGCTAGCCGCTTCCACTGCCGAATCGGCGGCTGGCGAGCATGAGCACCACCGCGATGATCGGGACGGGGCTGAGCGCGATGGCCGCCCGAGCTGGACCAGGCCTGGCACGCCCGCGGCGGCCTTACCCATCACGCCTCCTGGGCGGGCGGATTATCACTAGCAGGCGCCCCGGCTGGGCCGGCCCGGGCTGCGCTGACCGCCTCGTTTACGGTGCGGTGATATTCTGGTGGCCCCTCGTGATCGCTGACCGCGGCGAGCATGTCGCGGACCTGGCCAATCTCCCCGGCGAGTATCAGCCGTACCCCCTGGCGGCGCAGGTCAGCGGACAGCTGGCTGAGCATCCGGGCGGCGGTCACATCCACATACGGCATCGTCTCGCAGTCCAGCACCACCGCCCGGGTGCTGTCAGCCAGGGCAGCCTCCTCGATCGCGGCGCGGACGTGATCGGTGTTGGCGAAGAACACCCCGGACTCGACCCGCAGCACGGCCACCCCGGGCACGGTCTCATCCTCTGAGTGGGCACCCACATCAGCCCACTGGCCGTCGCTGCCGGGGATCTGGCCGAGCACCGCGACATGCGGCCGGGACACCCGGTACAGCAGCAGCAGCAGCGAGTCCGCGACCCCGATGACCAGCCCGGGCAGCGTGTCAAAGATCAGCACCCCGAGCATCGCGGCGATCGCGGCGATGAAGTCCGCCCGGGCGGCCAGCCCGTAGATCTGCCCCAACCGGGAGGAGTAGGCCCGGTACAACGCGGCCAGCGCCTTATAGTCGACCAGCTCGATCAGCGCCGCGATCACTACGGCGGCCAGGGTCGCCTCCGGAAGGTCCTCAAACAGCGCGGTCAGGAACAACAGCGTGATCACGGTGAGCACAGCCACGACCAGCCCGGAGGCCTGCGACCTGGCCCCCGCTGAGCCGTTCACCGCCGTCTTGGACAGCGACCCGTTCACCACCATGCCGCTGGACAGCCCGGACGCCAGGTTCGCCGCACCCAGGCCGACCAGCTCCCGGTTCGGGGAGACCCGATAGCCGTCCCGCGCCGCGTAGGTCTTCGCCGCGCCGAGGCCTTCGGCGAACCCGACGAGCATGATGCCCACGGCCGGGCCCGCCAGCTTGAGGTAGTCCTGCTTGGGCACATGCGGCAGGCCGAAGGTGGGCAGCCCGCCGGCGATATGACCGACGATCTCAAGCCCGTGGTGTTCCAGCCCGAAGACATGCACCGCGATGATTCCTGCTAGCACCGCTACCAGCGGGGCCGGCACCACCGGCGCGAAGCGGCGTAGCACCAGCACCACGGCTAGTGAACCGACGCCCACCACGACCGTCAGCCACCCCGCGTCGCCCAGATGCGTCAGCAGGTACCACAGCTGGCTGAAGAAGTCTCCCGAGCCCTTTCCCGTGCCCAGGAGCTTGGGGACCTGCCCGACGATGATCGTCAGCGCCAGGCCGACGATGAACCCCTTCAGCACCGGCTCGGAAATGAAGTTCGCGATAAACCCCAGCCGCAGCAGCCCAGCCGCCAGCGCGAGCACCCCGGTGGTCAGCGCGAGCGTGATCGTCAGGGCCGCGAACATGCCGGATTTCCCGCCTGCGACCTGCCCGACGGCGGCGGCCGACAGCGCCGCGGTGGCCGCCATTGGCCCCACGACTAGATGCTTCGAGCTGCCGAACGCCGCGTACAAGATCAGCGCGCCCGGCGCCGCGTACAGGCCGACCACCGGCGACACCCCGGCAATAGCGGCGTACGCCAGCGCTTCAGGAACCAGGACCGCCCAGACCGTCAGGCCCGCAGTCAGATCACCCCGCAGCCACTCAGACCGGTAGCCGCTCAATGAGGTGAACACCGGCAGTCTCATCGTGCGGGCCGCCAGATCCGGCCGTCGATATCCCGCGTGTTGGCCGCCACCCCGGCGGTCACCCTGCCTGAGGAGCGGCGGGCATGATGTCGCCTAGCTTCCAGCTGCGGTCAAAGTAGCTCTCCAGAGGACCGTAGAACCGGAAATAGGAGAACCAGTGCTGGCCCGGGAGGGTCTGGATCCAGTTGGATTCCCGTCCCTTGGGAGCCGCCGGGCCAAAGTAGACATCAACCGAGCCATCCGGGTTGTACGCCAAGTCGGCATCACGGGAGCCCCGGTCGCCGCGTTGCTGCTCATTGTCGATCAGGCAGCGGGTATCGATGTCGTAGACGGTGACCGACCAAAACAGTTTCGCTGGCGGGTCCGCCGGGATATGCAGCGCGTAGTTCCTGGCGCCGTCGAGCCACTCACCGCTGACGTCGGTGTAACTGCCCAGGTATGCCTGCCCGGCGCCGCGGGTCTGGCTTTTCATCGCCTCGGAGAAGCTGACCGCCTCATAGAACCAGGCAGCACGTTCCAGTAGCTGGTCGTAGTAGGGGCCGCGCTGATCGGAGTGGTCGAGCTGGGCGACGAGATCCCACTGCCGGTCCGGCCAGTACCGGGCCTCCGGGAAGCGCTTGGCAAACGAGTTCGCCTGGGCCATCAGCTCACCCGCAGCGGTGGCCGTGGTCAGGATGCGCGAGAGCCGCGCATCGGGCTCGAAGGGCTTGTCCTTCTCGATACCGAGCTGCCTGAGCATGGCCAGGTAGAACCGGTCCCGCTCATCGACGATCTCCCGCTGATAGATCTCATGCAGCCGGACCCAGTAATCCAGGCCGCGGGGCTGGTCACCGTTCCACGCCCGCCCGTCCGGGGAGACAATCCGGGTCGCCGGGGCCGTGCGACCGTCGAATGGCGTGATCCGGATCCCGTCAACCAGGGCCTGCGAGCGGCGCGGGTCCGTGTCCAGCGTCCGGAACCCGAACATCACGTTCATGCCGCTGGCTCGATGCACGTAATAGCTGCCGTCGGTATCCGGCGGGTCCTGCCCAGGCGGCACGATCAGGTGCTTGCCGCCGCGGCCCTGGTCCGGCCCCATCTCCCCGAGGATCCCGCACTCGCGCTGCCAGAAATCCGACAGGCCGCCCGCCGTCGGCCCGGGCGGCAGTTCGACCACCAGCGGGCCGGTCTGGCCTAGGTCAATAAAATTCAGGATGTACGGAGTAGTGGCGTTCGCTGTGATCAGGCCGAGCCGATCGCGGTAGGTCACGTAGTGGACAAGGTCATAGTCGGTGGCGCCGAACACCTCACGGTGCTGCGTCTGCCACTGCGCATATGACACCAGCGGCAACGACCACAGATAGGCCTGGCAGGCCAGCTGGTAATCCAGCTCATCGAACACCACCGCCAGGTCCTCGCGGCGCGGCAGCTCCCGGTCCATCCGGACATCGCCCAGCCGTCCAGGCAGCGAACTATTCGGCGCAGGACCTTCAGCGTTACGCATGATGTCATCATGCCAGGCGTCACCCCATAGAACCTTACCTAGCACAGGTGGTGCGCCAGCAGCCCAGCACGACAGCGGACAGGCACGAACCGCCCGTACGCAAGGTAGGCAGCAGTGCTACCACTGGCGGGAGATCAGAGTGGGTACGTCGCTTCGATCCTCAGCCGGCGCACCAGGTTGCCTGAACCGATGTGGGACTTAGACAACACCCCTCTTTCGGGTACAGATTCACTTCACTGAATGGCGGCGCGCGGCACGCGGGGGTAGCGAGGTGTGCGGTACCAGAGAGACGTGGGTGTTCAGGACCTGCGGCAAGGCTCGGCCCGGACGCCCACCTACGCTCGTGGCGCCGGTGCTGTGGGCGTGATGGTGGCCTGCTGGGCTAGCTGGGTGGCGGCGGGCAGGCTGGGGGCGGCGGCGTCGAGGGTGCGGGCGGCGAGGGTGCGGGCGGCGGCTAGGTGGAGGGTCTCGGCTTCGTTGGGGAGAAGCAGGGTCGACCTGCGGCAGCTGGACGCGCTCAAGCCCATGCTGGCCGAGCGGATCGGCATGTGCGCCAGCAAGGGCTTCGACACGGTGGAACTGGACGACATCGACGGCTTCGACCCGCCGTCCACCACCGGGTTCCATCTCACGCCGGGCGACGCGGAAAACTTCCTGGCCTGGGCGTTCAACCTGATCCACACCGATGGGATGACCGGGCTGTGGAAGAACTCGCCGCACCTGTCCTGGTGGGGACGCCAGTACGCGGACGGCGCAGTGGTCGAGGAGTGCTACCTGAACCACGCGTGCTTCGCGGGGCAGTTCCGGGGCAGCCAGCAGTACGGGATCACGTGCAGCGCGCCGGGGCGCGGGCCTTCGCGGCGTTCTGCCGGGCGGTGTGGGCCCCGGCAGACGGGTTCGCCGCGGTCAAGTTCGACGTCGACCTGGACGGGAAGGTGTTCTACGCCTGCCCCGGACCGCCAGCAGGGAGAGCCGCCGGGGCTATCGTGCACCTTATGAACACTTCGGGCGGGCTGCCCGCGGCTGGCGGGACCGAGTTCGACCTGCTGGGTGCTTTGTTCTCTCCCGCTGGGCGCGCCGACCCGCACGTGATCCTGCGCTCGTCCCCGCTGCCCGGGTGCCAGTACCGGTTCGTGCGGGACGTGCTTCGCGACCCGCGGTTCGCAGCACCGTCCATCCCGCCCTCCGCCGACCCGGCATTCCAGCTGCTCGCCCGGTGGATGATCCGGCTGGACGGCGACCGGCACCGCCGCGTCCGGGACGCCTTCGGCGGCCTGTTCACCGCCCGCCGGGCCGGGCGCTACCGGGCCATCATCGCCGAGCGTGCCGCCGTGCTGATCGACCAGGCGGCGCCCGTAGGCAGCATGGACCTGGTCGCCGACTTCGCCCGGCCGCTGCCATTCACCGTAATCAACGACGTGCTCGGCGTCCCGCCGGGGGTCCGGGACTGGCTCGGTGCGGCCCTGGCCGTCCTGAATCGCGGCTTTGCCAGCCAGCGCGACAGCGACCGCACCGCGGTCCAGGCCGCCAACGACGCTACCCAGCAGATGCTCTCCTACTTCGCGGGCCTGCTCGACCAGCGCACTGCGGAACCAGCCGATGACCTGATGACCGCCCTGGCCGCCCGGCACGCAGAAGGCGAGGACCGCCAGGACCTGCTCGCGAACTGCATCTTCTTCATCAATGCCGGGCACCAGACCACCACCGCCCTGCTCA
>JBAPYC010000112.1:0-3397 GCA_049284535.1 Streptosporangiaceae bacterium | reverse complement strand
CACCATGACCATCGGCGGCCGCCAGCAGATGGCGAGCGGCGCCACGACGGACGTGGTCCAGCCGCACAACAAGGCCCACGTGCTCGGCCGGCTGGGCAACGCCACCGACGTGGACGTGGCCGCCGCGATCTACGCGGCCAAGCAGGCCGCGCCCGGCTGGCGCGCGCTGTCCTTCGACGACCGGGCCGCGATCTTCCTCAAGGCCGCGGACCTGCTGGCCGGCCCGTGGCGCGCTACTCTCAACGCCGCGACCGTGCTCGGCCAGTCCAAATCGCCGTACCAGGCGGAGATCGACGCGGCCTGCGAGCTGATCGACTTCTGGCGCTTCAACGTCTATTACGCCCGGAAGATACTCAGCGAGCAGCCCGAGTCGGCGCCCGGCGTGTGGAACCGGATGGAGTACCGGCCGCTCGAGGGCTTCGTGCTGGCCATCACGCCGTTCAACTTCACCTCGATCGCGGGCAACCTGCCGACCGCCCCGGCGCTGCTCGGCAACGTGGTGGTGTGGAAGCCCTCGCCGACCCAGCAGCTTGCCGCCCACTACACGATGCGCCTGCTGGAGGCGGCCGGGCTGCCGCCGGGGGTGATCAACCTGGTCACCGGGGACGGGCAGGCCGTGTCCCAGGTCGCGCTGGGCCACCCCGACCTGGCCGGGATCCACTTCACCGGATCCACCGCGACCTTCCAGCACCTGTGGCGCACGGTGGGGGAGAACATCACCCGTTACCGGAACTATCCCCGGCTGGTGGGGGAGACCGGCGGCAAGGACTTCGTCATCGTGCACCCGAGCGCGGACCCGGCCATACTGACCCCCACGCTGATCCGCGGCGCGTTTGAGTACCAGGGCCAGAAGTGCTCGGCCGCCTCCCGCGCCTACCTCCCCGAGTCGCTCTGGAACCAGGTCAAGGACGACTTCCTGGGCCAGGTCGAATCGATCACCATGGGGGACGTGTCCAGCGACCTGTCGCTGTTCATGGGCGCGGTCATCGACGCCAGGGCCTTCGCCAAGCACACGGCCGCCTTCGAACGCGCCCGCAACACCCCGTCCGTGGACATCCTGACCGGCGGAACGGCCGATGACCGTGAGGGCTTCTTCGTCACGCCGACCGTGCTGGCCAGCCCCGACCCGGCCGACGAGATCTTCACCACCGAGTACTTCGGCCCGATCCTGGGCGTGCACGTCTACCCGGACGCAGCGTATGAGCAGACGCTGACCCAGGCCGCGGACATCGCGCCGTACGCGCTGACCGGCTCGATCCTGGCCACCGACCGGCAGGCCATCGCGCAGGCCACCGAGGCGCTGCGTTACTCGGCAGGCAACTTCTACATCAACGACAAGCCCACCGGCGCCATCGTGGGCCAGCAGCCGTTCGGCGGCGCGCGGGCCAGCGGCACCGACGACAAGGCCGGCTCGGTCTGGAACCTGACCCGCTGGGTGAGCGTCCGGGCCATCAAGGAGCTCTTCGTCCCCCCGTCCGACTACCGGTACCCTCACATGGGGTAAGTCCAGCACATGGGGTAAGGCCAGCGCTGCGGAGGACGTCATTCACCGGCTCATTCTGTGGAACATCGACCTGACCCTGGTCGATGTCGCCCGGGTGACCCGGGCAGCGTACGTCGAGGCGTTCCCGGCCGTGACCGGCCGCCCCCTGATCAAGCTGCCGCAGATGGCGGGCCGGACCGAGTCGGAGGTCTTCTTCGACGCGCTGGCCGCCAACGGCGCCGACATGAGCGCGACCGGCACGGCCGAGGACCTGCTCGAGCCGTTCAGCGCGGCGCTGGCCGCGGCCATGGCGGCCCGCCGGGACGACCTGCTCACGCAGGGCCAGCAGCTGCCCGGCGCGACCGAGGCGCTGGCCGCCGTGGCCAAGCTGGACGGCGTGGTGCAGACCGTGCTGACCGGCAATAGCAAGCCGACCGCTGAGCTGAAACTCCGCGCGTTCGGCCTGGATGAGCACCTGGACTTCGGTATCGGCGGGTACGGCTCCGCCCCGTTCCCCCGGGGGACCCTGGTCCGGGTGACCCGGGAGCAGGCGGCCAGCAAGTACCCGAAGATGACGTTCACCGAGCAGGGCACCGTCTATATCGCCGACTCGCCCCGGGACGTGGACGCGGCCCGCGTCGGCGGGGCCCGGTCCCTGGCCGTGGCCAGCGGCCGGTCCAGCGCGGCTGAGCTGCGCGACGCCGGAGCCGATGCGGTGCTGCCCGACCTGACCGACCCGGACGGCCTGACCGCGCTCATCGTCCGGCTGACGCAATGACACTGGCGCAAGTGTGACGAACCGGCCAGCCCGGGCCGTTGCCACGCGCGCCGGGTAGCGGCGATGCTGAGAGCATGGACGCGAGCAACGATGACCTGCTGAGCCACGGCTATGGCGCCGTGCTGTGGGAACCGGACGCCAAGACGGTCCGCAACGCCCGGATCACCCGCTTCATGAACTGGCTGGCGGCCGAGCGCGATCTGCGCTTCGGCGGCTATGACGACCTGTGGCAGTGGTCGGTGACCGCCCCGGGCGACTTCTGGTCGGTGATCTGGGATTACTTCGGGGTGCTCGGCGACCGGGGCGACGGCCCGGCGCTGGCGGGCGAGGTCATGCCCGACGTCCGCTGGTTCCCCGGGGCCACCCTGAACTACGCCCGCAACGCGCTGAGGACGGCGATGACCGATCCCGGCCGCACCGCGATTGTCTTTGATTCCGAACGGGCGCGGGCCGGGAGCCTCACCTACGGCGAGCTCGCTTCGGAGGTCGAGCGCGTGGCCCGCGGTCTGCGCGCGCTGGGAGTGCGACGCGGGGACCGGGTGGCGGCGCTGCTGCCGAACGTGCCCGAGGCGGTCATCGGCCTGCTCGCCACGGCCAGCCTGGGCGCGATCTGGTCCTCGTGCTCGCCGGACTTCGGCGCACGCAGCGTCATCGACCGGTTCGCCCAGATCGAGCCGAAGGTGCTCATCGCCTGCGACGGCTACGCCTACAACGGCAAGGAGTTCTCCCGGGCCGAGATGGTGGCCGAGGTCCGCGAGGAGCTGCCCCGCGAGCTCGCCGTGGTCCAGGTCAACCTGCTCGGCGAGTCCGACCCGGCCAACGGGGCGACCCTGTGGCCGGACCTGGGCTCCGGCTCGTCTAGCCGCAGTGAACCCGAGTTCGAGGAGGTGCCGTTCGACCACCCGCTGTGGGTGGTGTATTCCTCCGGCACCACCGGGCTGCCGAAGCCGATCATGCACGGCCACGGCGGCATCGTGCTTGAGCACCTCAAGGCGCTCTCGCTGCACCAGGACCTGCACCCCGGCGACGTGTTCACCTGGTACACCACAACCGGCTGGATGATGTGGAACTACCTGGCCGGCGGCCTGCTGGCCGGGGTGACGATCGTGCTGTACGACGGCAGCGCCGGCTACCCG
>JBAPYC010000111.1:0-2092 GCA_049284535.1 Streptosporangiaceae bacterium | reverse complement strand
CGCGGGGTGTGCTCCGGCCTGGCTGAACTGGCCATGGGTCAGCAACCTGGCCACCGGGTCGGCCAGCGCCGCGAAGATGACGGCGGCCGCTACGGAGACCACGGCGACCGGGCGGGTCGCGGTCCTGATTACCTCGGGAATCCGGTCGTGCTGGCCCAGCGACCGCAGCCGGGCGATGAAGTACGTGGTCCCGGTGGCGGCGCCGAGGGTGACCACCGCCTCGACGATCAGGAACAGCGACATGGCGGTGAAGAAGGCGCCCGCAGCAGCCGTGCTGAAGCTACGGGTGATGATCACGGTCATCACGACCAGGCTCAGGCCCGCCACCGCGGCCCCGGCCAGGTTCAGCAGGCTTCCCCTGGCCACCTCCTTCAGCTGCCCGTCCGCCCCGGGAAGTTCCGCAGGAAGATTTCCTGCAGGGGGACTTCCGGCAGGTGGACCTCCCGCAGGGGGCGAGACGCTGGGCGGCGGCAGCACGGCCGCACGCGGCCGGTCTGTTGTTACCTGCGGCAGGGCGGTCAGAGCCAGCCGGCCGGCCAGCGGCGTGACCTTTCGGTGGCTGCGGCGCCACTGGTCGTTTCGCCACAGCAGGGCCACCGCGATCATGGTGAATTCCAGCGGCGCGGTCACCGCCACGTACGCGAACATGTACAGGAACGACAGCAGGATGACCAGTACTCCGGCGATCCCATAAGGCGTTCTGTCGCGTCGGTACCGCCAGGCGATGCAACCGAAGAAAGCCAGGAATAGGAACGTCCCGAGCCAGCCGTTGCAGATCAGCAGGTTGTAGAACTCGCCGTTGCTGCCGACCTCGTACTGACCGCACGACGGGCAGTTCGCGGTCGGGCCGACCGCGATGGATTGCGCGCTGCCCCGCTTGTGCTGGGTGTCCCCGAACCCGACGAGCGGGGACGCATTCGCATCGAGGATCGCGTCGGCCGACAGCGCCGCCCGGATGGAATTGCTCTGCTGATGCTGCAGCCGTGACGTGACGATGCCCTGCAGTGGGGTGACGGTCACCGCCAGCCCGATCAGCACCAGCCCGGCGCAGACCAGGCCCATCATCGCGACCTTGCCCTGGGCGGCCATCCGGATGGCCAGGTAGACCGCGGTCAGGCCGACGCCAACCCACACCGTCCGGTTCAGCGAATACACCAGGGGGATCAGGGCCAGCACGCCGATGATGACGGTAAGCCGGCGCTGCCGCCGGTTTCCGTACGACCACCAGGCCACGATTAGAAAGGGCAGCAGGATGGTCAGGCAGTCGCCCCAGGTGTTGGTGTATTCGAACGGCGCCTTCGGCCGCCCTGAGGTAACCCCGAGAACGTCGGTGACCTGCGAGAAGCTTGGGTAAAGGGCCTGCTGGAGCAGGGTGTTGGACTGCATGCTGGCCGGCAGGACGTAGGCCAGCGGTGACGCGAACTGGAAGCTCGGGGCGACGACGCCGCCCAGGCCGCCGATCACGGTGTAGATCCCGACCAGGCCGAGGAGCCAGGCCAGCTTGCGACGCGGCATCTCGCCTTCGGTCAGGTTCCCGGCGTACAGCAGGATGACAGTCAGGCTGACGTAGGTCAGAACCCGGAACACGAACGAAAGGATCCGGTTCGACAACGGGCTGACCACGGTGTCCGGCGCCGACAAGCTGAGCGTGGCCAAACCGGCGGCGACACAGACCAGGAACAGCAGCCACAACCCGAAGGCCGGCGGAACTTTGATGGCCCGGCCCCGCCGGTGCCAGGTGCGCATCTGCACGAGCATCGGCAGCGCCATGATGAAGATCGACTCGTCGGCGAGGCCGAGGGCCCACCAGACCGGGTATCCGGCCAGCAGCGCCACCAGCGGCCAGCCCGGATGCCGGGCCGACCAGGACCGGCGGGGGCTGCTCCGGTGCGTGCCGGGCACCGGCCGGACGGGCGGCATAACGGTGATGCCCGCACCTGGACGCGGAAGCGTGGCGGTCATGACCGGGCTCCGCCGGACGGGCTGATGGTGGTGCCGCCGGGCGCCAGGATGATCCAGGTCGGCCCGGGCCCGAAGCTCATCGGCAGGTGGGCCGCGTCGAAGTAGTTGGTCACTGCGGCCAGGCCCGGCT
>JBAPYC010000110.1:0-5777 GCA_049284535.1 Streptosporangiaceae bacterium | reverse complement strand
GTGCTGCGCCTGGCTGCCCCCACGCCCCTGGTGTCCAGGCTGCTGCGCCTCACCGGCCTGCAGTCGCGGTTCGAGATCTTCGCCACCGTGCCGCAGGCCATCGACGCGCCGGTGCAATCCACCACTAGCGAGACGGGCGTACCGGGTTAGCGAGCCGCTGTGGTGTTCAGGCGGCGGGCCTGCTGCAGCACGGAGATCATCGCGAGCGTCGACTCGGCGCCCTGGTTGCGGCTGCGGGTGGTGCGGCTGAGGGCGTCGCTGCACCCGCCCGTTCGCTCATCGAGCATCGGGATCTGGGCGTCGTTGTCGCCGAGCAGCCACGCCACGCTCATTTCCACGCCGGTCATCCAGGTGGTGTCGCCGGTTACCATCGCCGCCCGCGCGCAGGCGTCGGCGAGCGCTGCCACCTCGATCGGGTGCTGGTCGAAGGCCGGGCGGGCCTCGCCTCGCTCCCAGCCCCCGGCCGGGACCACGGACAGGTGGCCGTTACGGGTCTCGCCGGTGAGCAGCCATGTGAGCATGCGCAGGCCGTTGCGAAGCAGGTGCTCGCGGCCGAGTTTGTCGCCAGCCACGATGAGGGCCTCGGCGATGGCGGCGTTCGCGTAGGTCAGCCGGGGGGCCGGCCATAGCCACTGGTCATCAGCGGCCGGCTCCCCGATGACGGTGCCGGTGATGTCCAGCAGCTTCAGCGCGCCGGGATGGGCGGGCCATTGCTGGAGTATCTCGGCGGCGCCGAGCGCCGCGAACGCGATGGAGTGCAGGTACGGGGAACCCACCACGGCGCTCGCGTCGAACAGGGCCCGGGCCTCCTCGCGGATGCCCGCGGTGGGACCGTGGGCCGCGGCGGTGCCGAGGGCCCACAGCGACCGGCCCCAGGCATCCTGCGTTTCCGGCTTGCCGTGCCAGCGGCGGTCGACGCCGAGGCGGCCGCGGAACTTCCCGTCCGCCGTCTGAGCCCGGGTGAGGAAGTACAGGTAGCGGCGGCCCAGGGTGATGAGCTCGGCGGACGGCGACGGCTCGCGGCACACCATGACCAGGCCGAGCGCGACGTCGTCGACGCGGTAGCCGCCCCCGTGCTGGGGCACGATCCCGTCCGCGTGCTCGATCACGCCGACGGTATCGGTCAGCCGCTGAAGGTGGCGGAACGGAACCGCCGGAATGGACGAGAGCTGCATGGGGATCCGGAGGCTGTCTAGAGCGGCCTCGCGTGCCCATCGTCTTCCCGGGCAGTGGCTGAGCGTTCAACACGGCCTCGCGCAGGGAACGCACGCCCACGATACCCGAACGCGGGTGGGCGGCCCGCTGTCCCGCCGCTCCGGTTTTCTATTCAGCCGAACGGGCTGTGCTGTCAGCCCCGCCCACGATCCAGCTAGCGCCGCTGGCGGGCACGGAAATCTGGGTAGCGGCCGCGGAAATCTAGGGAACCGCTACCGATCCGCGGCCCGGCCCGTCGGCCTACCTTGGCGTCAACGCACCTGCCAGACCGAGGAGACTGCCATGCCGCTCTACCTGGACGTCCACACCATCGACGGCGGCGTCACCGCCGATGACGTGGCCAAGGCCCACCTGGCCGACCTGCAGACCGAAGGCACGTACGACGTCCGCTACCTGCGCTATTGGGTCAACGAGGAGCAGGGCAAGGTGTTCTGCCTGGTCGAGGCCCCGTCGGCCGAGGCCGCCGCGACCGTGCACCGCGAAGCACACGGCCTGCTCGCCGACGAGATCTTCCAGGTGCAAGAAGGCTCCTGAACGCCGCACGCCTACCCCGCTAGCCGCTTTGTCGATATAAGCGACCAGACTGATAATTAATATCAGTATGTCCGGCCTCGCCAAGTGGCTGCCCGAGCCGGGATGGATCAGATGTCCGGCCTCGCCAAGTCGCTGCCGTGCCGGGATAGTCAGGCGTTTCCTTTCGACGCCAGGCCTGATGGTCAGGCGCTATCGCGCCTAGCCGCTGCCTTGCCTGGTGGAGGTCGCTGAGAAAGCCTCACTGGATCCCAGTGCGAACGGACGTGATGCGCTGGGTGTTGAAGCCGAGCCAGTGCATCCGGCCCACATAGCGGGCGTGCTCGACCTTGATGCAGCGATCCATGATCACCGTCACGCCGCCGTCCTCGGCGATCTTCGCGCCCTCTTCGTTGATCACGCCGAACTGGCACCACAGGGCGCCGGCGCCGATGTCCACCGCGTCGCGCGCGATGCCCGGCAGCGCCGCCGGCGCGCGGAAGACGTTGACGATATCGACCGGCCCGGGCACGTCCGTCAGGCTCGGATAGCACTTCTCGCCGAGGATCTCCGTCTCCCGCGGGTTAACCGGGATCACGTGGTAGCCGTGCCGCTTGAGGTAGTAGCCGACGAAGTAGCTGGCCCGCAGCTCGTTGCTGGACAGGCCCACGATCGCGATCGTGCTGGCCGTGTGCAGGATGCGCTGGATCGCCAGCGGGTCCTGGTACTTCGCGAGATCCGTCATGAGGTGGACTGCTCCTTTGCCATGCCCGCACCGGCCCCTGCCCCCGCAGTCGCGGCGACGAGCGCGAAACCCTGCTCCAGGTCCCAGATCAGGTCCTGGACCGACTCGGTGCCGACCGACAGCCGCACCGTCCCGGGCCCGACGCCGGCCGCCCGCAGCTCCTCATCGCTCAGCTGGCGGTGGGTCGTGCTGCCTGGGTGAATGATCAGGCTCTTCGCGTCGCCCACGTTGGCCAGATGGGACCACAGCGACACGCCGCGGATGAGATCCTGCCCGCCGGCCCGGCCGCCGGCGCAGTCGAAGGAGAACACCGCCCCGGCCCCGCGCGGCAGGTACTTCTCCACCAGCGGCCGGTACTTGCTCTCCGGCAGGCCGGGATAGGTCACATTGGAGGCCAGATCGTGCGTGTCCAGGAACGCCGCCACCGCCTGGGCGTTCTCCACGTGCCGTTCCATCCGCAGCGACAGCGTCTCCAGCCCCTGCAGGAACAGGAAGGCGTTGAACGGCGACAGTGCCGCGCCGAGGTCGCGCAGCGTCTCGGCCCGGAGCTTCATCAGGTAGCCGTACGTCCCGAACGTCTCGTGGAACTGCAGGCCGTGGTAGGCCGGGGACGGATCCGCGACCACGGGGAACCGCCCGTTGGACCAGTCGAACATGCCGGACTCGACGACAACGCCGCCGATGGACGTGCCGTGGCCGCCGATGAACTTGGTCGCCGAGTGAATCACGATGTCGGCGCCCCACTCGATCGGGCGGCACAGGTACGGCGTCGCGAACGTGCTGTCCACGATGAGCGGCAGCCCGTGGTCGTGCGCGATGCCCGCCACCGTCTCGATGTCCAGCACGTTCCCGCCCGGGTTGCCGATCGTCTCGCCGAAGAACGCCTTGGTGTTGGCGCGGACCGCCTGCCGCCACGCGTCCGGGTCGTCGGGATCGACCCAGGTCAGCTCCACGTTCATCTTGCGCAGCACGTGCTTGAGCTGGTTTACCGTCCCGCCGTACAGCGCCGAGGACGAGACCACGTGGTCGCCCGGCTCCAGCAGCGTGAACAGCGCGGCGTTCTGCGCGGCGAGCCCGCTGGCGAACGCCACCGCACCGGCGCCGCCCTCGAGGTTCGCCACCCGCTCCTCGAACACCGCCACGGTCGGGTTCATGATGCGCGAGTACGTGTTGCCGTACTCCTGCAGGTTGAAGTACGCCGCCGCCGATTCCGGATCCTCGAACACGTAGCTGGTCGTCTGGAAGATCGGCACGGCCCGGGCGCCGGTGTTGGGGTCGGGCCGCTGCCCGGCGTGCAGCTGCCTGGTCTCGAATCCGAACGCGCGTGCCTCTTCGCTCCGGAAGCCGTTGTCGGTCATGAAGGCCTCTTCCCTGAGGTGGTCATCCGGCGTCCCCCGCCTCGGTCAGGCTATGCGGGCCCACACTGTGCGGGCCCAGGCTGTCCCGGCCCAGACTCTGCTGGCCCAGGCTGTCCTGGCCCAGGCTGTGCTGGCCCAGGAACTGGCGGATGATGGGCGTCTGGCGGGCTTCTTCGAGCAGGAAGCAGTCGTGGCCGTACGGTGCGTCGATCACCTGGAAATCCACGGGCTTGCGCAAGGCCCGCAGTGCGGCGGCGATGTCCTGCGACGCGGACGGCGGGTACAGCCAGTCGGAGCTGAACGCGATCAGCAGCGTCCGCGCCGAAACCCCGTCGAGTGCCCGCTCGAGCGACCCGCCGCCGTGCTGCCGCGCGAGATCGAAATACGTCAGGGCGCGTGAGGTGAACAGGTAGGTGTTGGCGTCGAAGCGCTTGACGAACGAGGCGGCCTGGTGGCGCAGGTAGCTCTCGACCTGGAACTCCGGTTCGGTGATCGTGTAACGGATGTCGTCGCCCATTCTTTGCGGCACTGCTTGCAGCCGCCGGCCGAACTTGTCCTCCAGCGCCTGTGCGGACAGGTAGGTCACGTGGCCGACCATCCGTGCCACGCCCATGCCGGCCTCGGGCGTGCGGCCGGTGCCGTAGTAGCTGCCGCCCTGCCAGGCCGGGTCGCGCATGATCGCGTCCCGCGCGATCGAGTTCCAGGCCACGCCCTGCGGATGCAGGGCGTGCGTGCTGGCGATCACCACGATGGCGTCGACCTGATCGGGAAACAGGATCGCCCACTCCAGCGCCTGCATCCCGCCGAGCGAGCCGCCGGCCACCGCCGCGAGCCGCTCGATGCCGAGCACGTCCAGGAACGCGCGCTCGGTGCGCACCATGTCCGCGACGGTGACCACGGGGAAGCCCGCCCCGTACGGCCTGCCCGTCGCCGGGTCGACCGAGGAAGGCCCGGTTGTGCCGCGGCAGCCGCCGAGCAGGTTCGTCGAGACGACGAAGAAGCGGTCGGTGTCGAATGCCTTGCCGGGACCGATCATCCCGTCCCACCAGCCGAGACCCTTGCCCGCCGTGCCGTCGCGGTCCTCGGCCGCGAAACCGTCGCGGGTGCTCTCCTGCGCCGGCGCCTTGGCGAAGCCCGCCGCGTGGGCGTCCCCGCTCAGCGCGTGGCACACCAGGATGACATTGTCGCGCTGGGGTGAGAGAGTGCCATATGTCTCGTACGCCACCCGGATGGGGTGGAGCTCGCGCCCGCAGTCGAGCCGCACCGGCTCGGGCAGGTCGAGATACTGCGTTTCGACCGTGCCGACCGAGCCGGCCGCGAGGATCTGGGCGGGCTCTGCCATGTGGGCTATCTTAGCTGGCCGAGGGCAGGGTATTGTCTATAGTTCCTATAGGAAATGGGAAAAGGCAGGCGGGGGTGTATCAACCGATATGACTACCGCCACCAACACCTAGTAACAGCACAGCCAAGCGGGAGGAATCGACTGATATGACTACGGCTACCAACGGTGTCAACGTACAGGCGCTGCTCGATGCGCGCGAGGTGCTCAAGGGCGCGCCCGAGGCCGCCCAGTTCACCTGGCGCGCGTCCGCCAAGTGGCAGAGCGGCGTGCACAGCACGATCAAGGTCCAGAGCTTCTTCGGCCTGGGCGAGGAGCAGACCCACAAGCAAGAGTGGACGTTCGAAGCCGACCACCCCGAGGTGTTCGCGGCGCAGGACGACGGCATCACGCCGGTCGAGTACCTCCTCGTCGGCCTGGCCAGCTGCCTGACCGGGGGTATCGCGTCCGTCGCGGAGAACCGCGGCATCCAGCTGCGCTCGGTCGAGTCCACTGTCGAGGGCGGGCACGACATCCGCGGCATCCTCGGGGCTGACTCCGACGTCCGCAACGGCTACAACGACATCAAGGTGACGTTCAACATCGACGCGGACGCGTCGCGGGAAGACAT
>JBAPYC010000109.1:0-8904 GCA_049284535.1 Streptosporangiaceae bacterium | reverse complement strand
GATGAGATGCTCGACGACATCACGCTTTACTGGCTCACGAACACAGCGGCGTCCTCGGCCCGCCTGTACTGGGAGGACGGCGCCCACAAAACCAAGGTCGGCGGCGTAGTCTCGATCCCTGCGGCCGTGAGCAGGTTCCCGCGAGAGATAATCCCCGTACCGCGCAGCTGGGCCGAGCGCGCCTACCCCAACCTGGTGTACTTCAACGAACTCGAGAAGGGCGGTCACTTCGCCGCCTGGGAACAACCGGAACTCTTTGCGGGCGAGATGCGAGCGGCGTTCAGGTCGCTGCGCTGATCGGTGCACATCGGCGTCAGTCAGGTCGCATCGAAGAGTCAAACAACCACCGCAGTGAAAGCCACAGCCAGCGTCAGGCGGCCGGTCCACCTCCAGTGCTCCTCCGCGCGCCACGGTCGCCTGGCGCAGGGACTACCCACGGCGCGCCGCGTCTACGCATCCAGCTTCTTTAGGGGCCATCGGCTGTTTGGACCCAGAAGTTCCGTCGTTTGCCCGTCCAATGTGCAGGAAATCATTCGGGTCGCGATGCGCGACCATTCCCGTATGGCTGCGGATGCCGGACGATTGGGAGATCCGGACCAACGCGTCTCTGACGTCGAGCGCGAGCAAGCGGTGGCGTGGCTGCAACACCATCTAGTGCCGTAGCAGCTCACTCTGGAGGAGTTCTCCGAGCGGGTCGAGCAGGCCTACGCTGCCCGGTACTACAGTCCCAGTTTGTGATCTGGCGTCTGGGGTGATCATGGTCTGAGCGGCGGGCTAGGGCGCGAGCGCCGGCTCGCGCCACGTCGAGCGGTGTCACTTGACCAACAGCATCGAGCCTGCCCGCTGCCCGCAGGTCGCCCGCAGGTCGTCAAGCTTCATTTCCAGTGACACAGAATCGCCAGCTCTGGACGCCGCCTCTGGTCCGCCGCAGCACACCCTGCCACCACACCTAACGGCGGTTCCCGCGCGTCGCGCAACTCGAAGGTAACGACCCAGCGTGACGAGGGAGGCGGGTCTCACTGTTTTGCGTGGTCTCGGTGCCGGGCGGGCGGCCTCAAAGGCCGCCCGCGGTTGAGGGTTCTGGTCTGCCGTCGTTGATATGCCCGGCAGGAAGCGACCGGTTCCTGAGGACGCCGTGACTGCCCGTAGTGCCCTGCTCGACGGGCTCGCCCGCGACGCTGACATCTTCGAGTTGCTGAGCGGACTTGCGCCGCTGCACCCGCGAAACGACACGTTCCCCGGCGAGGTGTTCATTCACCTCGCTGCGGACGCGCTGGAGTGGTGTGGGGCCAGCCGGGCCGAGCCGCTGCCCCTGGAGGGACTACGCGAGCGGTTCCTGCCCGAGGCCTCCTTCCGCGGATGGCAGAACGCAAAGTTCCAGTACGCAGTACTGGCCGCGGCAGGTGTCCACGGCGGGATCGAGCCGGACCTGCTGGATGAGGTCTCTTCGTGGCAGGCCGACGACTTCTGGCAGTACGCCATGTATGCGGCGATCGCCTACATCCGCGCCGCCGCCAGCCGGGCGGGCCTCCCGGTGCGCCAGGCATGCCAGGACCTGAACAAGCGCCCTGGCCACCCCGGCGCCATAGTGCCGAATTAGGGCGGGTCCGGCCAGGCTGGCCGCTATCTTGGCACCGCTCAGATCATCCAGTTCCGGACGTTGAGCGCGGTCATGTTTCCGCGCTGTCCGGTGCGGCGGTGGAGACCAGCCCGGACTCGTATGCGAAGACGACGATCTGCACCCGGTCGCGCAAGCCGAGCTTCATCAGCAGGCGGGCGATGTGCGTCTTGACGGTTGTCTCGGCGATGAACAGATGAGCGGCTATTTCGGCGTTGGACATTCCGCGCGCGGCGACCCGGAGGACATCCATCTCTCGATGTGTCAATGCGATCAGCTGGGATGCGGACGAGGGCAGCACCGGCCGGCTGCCGGCGAATCGCTGGATGAGGCGGCGGGTAACGGCAGGGGCTAGCAGTGAGTCCGATCCCCTGGCTGCCTGGCGGACGGCGGTCACGATGTCTTCCCCGGGCATATCTTTGAGCAGGAATCCGCACGCGCCCGCGCGCAGTGAATCGTAGACGTATTCGTCGAGGTCGAAGGTGGTGAGCATGAGCACCCGGGGCGGGGCCGGCTGGGCCAGGATCCGCCGGGTGGCCGAGATGCCATCTTCGCCGGGCATCCGGACATCCATCAGGAGCACGTCCACCGGTACCTGCTGGACCAGCTCGAATGCCTGCTGGCCGTCAGCGGCCTCACCGGCCACCTCGATGTCGGATTCGCCTTCCAGGATCATCCGGATGCCGCTGCGGACCAGTTCCTGGTCATCGGCGATGGCGGTCTTGATCATGTGCTCTCCGGGACCGGGAACCAGGCCCGTACTTCGAAGCCGCCGTCTGGCCGGTGTCCGTATTCGAGGCGGCCTCCGTGCTCTTCGACCCGCTGGCGCATGCCGCGCTGGCCATGGGAGTCACCCGCGGCCCAGGTCGATGGCTGGCCCCCGGCGCTGTTGGTGACCACCATCTCGACCTGCGCCCCGGCCGTGCGGACCGTGACGTCGGCGGTGGCTCCGGGAGCGTGCCGCAGGACGTTCGTCAGCGCCTCCTGCAGCACTCGGAACAGCGCCAGCTTCGTGGCCTCCGGCAGGTCGGGGTCGTTGCCGTCGACGTGCGCGGTCACCGGCAGACCCGCGGCTCGCGCGTTGTCGAGCAACGCGGTGATGTCGGCGACAGGGGCGGTGGCGGGCGATGCGTCGCCGGTCAGCGTCAGGCCGCTGCCGAAGCCCATCTTGAGTTCGGCTGACCCGTGCGCCGCGACCCGGGCGACGGTCGCCAGCGCGGCTCTGGCCTTGGGCGGATCTGAGGTCCACAGGCGCCGGGCCGCGCCGGCTTGCAGCGCGATGATCGTCAGGTGGTGCCCGATCGAGTCGTGCAGGTCACGCGCGATCCTGGCCCGCTCCTCCGCGACGGCGTTATGCAGGCTGACCTCGCCCTGCCCGGCGAGTAGCTGGTTGTTGGCTCGCAGCTCCTCGACCAGGCGCGAGCGCGCAGCTAGGACGCGGCCGGCGAGCCAGGCGGCGAGCATGGTGACGACGTCGTAGTTGCCGCCAAAGCTGGCCCACCCGAAGCACAGCAGGCCGCCCGCACAGCAGATCCCCAGGCCGGCGGCCGCGCGGCGGCGGTCCCCGAAGTACGCAACCATGAACGGGGGCACGAACGTCAAGCTGATGGCGGCGAACTCGGTGCCGAGCGGGGTCACGAACGCCGAGAACAGCGCCGCCGCTGACCACAGCGCCGCCGTCATGGCCAGCGGCCAGCGCCACGCAACGGCCAGCGGCGCCGCGATTACCAGGCAGCCGAGCAGCGCGATGGGCATCGGCACGTGGACGTCTGTTGCGGCGCGCTCCTGCAGCAGCAGGCCGGTGCCGACCACGGCCGCGGCCAGGGCGGTCCAGGTCATGGTGGTGCCGTCGGCGGTCTGAGGCGTCGTCCTGGCCAGCGGTCCGGCATCAGCCGGATCCGCCCCCGGGCGAGCGGCGCCAGGCGCGGAATCGGCAGCGGCCAGTGACACGACGACCTCGCGGGTCTCCGCGAGCAGGCCGCGCGCCCTGGCCTCGATGGCCGCCACCGCAGTCGGCTGTCCCTCGCGCTCAGCCGCCCCTACCTCGGCCTGCAGGCGATCCATCCCGGCCACCAGGTTCTCATCCAGCCGCCCGGCGAGCTGCAGGCGCTCGGTGGCCAGCGCGGTCCGCGTTTGCATGGCTCGCTGCACGTCGAGCTGCCGCCGCTGCCCGGCGAGGACCTCGAGCTGCCTTTGGCGTCCGCGGATCAGCCGGCCGCCTAGGGCGGGGGTGCCGACGAGGAAGACAGCAAAGAAGGCGACCGCGCCGGGAATCGACTGACCGACCGGCTGCAGTCGGTCGATGACCACCGCGGTGACCAGCGGCTGGGGAAGCCCGAGCAGCAGATCACGCCGCGATCCGAAAACCCCCAGTGAGTAGCTCGCCACCAGGATGAAGAACAGCGGAACCACCTGGTTCGGTGAACCCGCTGCGGCCGGGAGCACAAGCGCCTGCACCGTCCCCAGCATGGCCACGGCCGTGAACAACGTCATGGTCAGCAACGGCCGCTTGCGGCGGATCAGCAGCAGGCCCCCTAGCAGCGGCCCGGACAGGAGACCTTGCGCGAGCAAGAACGGCTGGCCATGTGTGTCGATCAGGCCCTCAACCTCACCGGCTACCCCGACGACCAGAGCGACCAGCACGTCAACGACCTGGTGCCGGTCCCAGGTCCTGGCACCCTGTACGAAGCGTTTGCCCAGATCCCGGGCCATGGCACCACCATAACCACGCTGCGGCACGGGAGCATCCTCCGCGAGGAGGACTGCCTGCGGAGGACCAGATACCGCTCCGCGGACGGACGACACCAGGCCGCGTGCCTTCGTAGCGTCAGCGCCATGGAAACTGTCCACGTTGATGAGGAGGATGTCGTGGAAGCAAGCACATGGGAAAGCCGGCACCCGGCGCTGCTGGGCCGCCTGGCCGGTGTCGCGGGCGCCGCATGGGTGGTACTCGCCCTCGTCCCGGGCAGCCTGGGCGGCCCGTCGTATGGCACCAGCATGAGCACACCGCAAATCGCTGCCTGGGCCAGCCAGCACACCCGCAGTTTCCCGGTCACCGGGTTCATCGGGGGCCTGAGCGCCAGCGTCTTCGCGCTTTTCCTGCTCTTGCTGGTCAGCGCGGCCCGAGGGCGCGGGCTGCTCAAGTCGGTCGTGGTGAGCTCGGCGGCCGCGGTCATGGCCATCGACTGGGTGGGGACCGGTGTCTACTACGCGCTAGCCGACGCGGCCGGCAGGCAGCAGGCTACCGGCGGCGTGGTCGCGCTGTTCAGCTTGAACGCCGCCATGACCTACACCGACGGTTTCGTCGCGGGCATGGCCATCCTCGCCCTGAGCCTGCTTCAGCTCACACCGCGCGCCCTGCCCCGGCCCCTGATCTGGCTCGGCGCGCTGACCGGTACCTACCTCATCGTCAGCGACCCCATTCAGCTGGCCGTCAGCCACAGCCCGGCCGGCGCGACCGGCCCGATCGGCGTCGTCCTGTCGCTCGTGTGGGTTCTCACGGTGACAGCCGTCATGCTCATCAAGCCAGTCAGGGATACCACGCCGCGACAAGCAGTTACCGCCACCGAGGCCTCGTTGGTCTCCTGACCCGCAACACAACTCCCCAGGGCAAGCCGACGCTGGCCGAGGCTAGAGAACGACCGGGACTGAGCAACGCCGGAAACCAAGGCGCCAACCCCAGTCCCGGCCGCGGCCTTAGATACACCTCAGCGCCAGCTGAGGTCAGCTCGCTGACAACATCCGCTTGCCGGGCACGGAATCGGACGCTGACCTGTCCGACCGTCCAGCCAGGAGCGCGGACGCAGGGAGATCACCCCGTTATGTACGATGCCGATCTCCGTTGATCTTGACTCGGGACAATACAGAACGGCGGGAGTGTGCGCGGTGCCGAGATCGAGCACTGATCACACTGAGTGAGTAGGAGCAGCAAACGCTGCGTTTCCTAACGCTGGATCCGTACGGCCGGGGAGGCGCAGTGATCAGTACTCAGTGGCTGCCGGTCGATCCAGGTGCGTTCGGGGTTGACCCGGCGCCGCGGTGGATGAGGCGCAGGACACCGTATCCGGCCGGGTGGAAGCCAGCGTTGAGCCAGAAGGGCCGGGACAACGGGTTGGCGGTCTCGAAGTCGACCGAGACCCACTGGTAGCCGTGGTCATATGCCCAGGTGAGCGCGGCGTCGACGAGTGTGTGGCCGACGCCTTGCCCGCGGGCTCCGGGCAGGGTGGCTGTGGGGCCGATGTAGGGCTGGCCGTCGGGGCACAGGCGTGGTGCCGGTGAGGTTAGCTCGATGGTGAGCAGGCCGACGTCGTGCCCGTCGAGGGTGGCGAGGAGGTGGACAGCGCCGGTGTCCTGCAGGGCGCGGTGCCCGGCGGCCAGGTCGGCCAGTGGCCGGTCTTGGCGGGGTGCGAATATCGGTGGCGCGGAGCGGTGCTGGATCTCGACCAGGGCGAGGCGTGCGATGGTCTCCAGGTGCTCGACCCCGGCCACGTGCACGCCGACGACGGAGGGGCGGCGCCGGGGCGCGGCCGGCTGGATGCCGTAGGCGCCGTTGCGCCCGAATCCGAGGTTCGACAGCGCTTCGGGCAGGCGGGGCAGCGCGGGGTGGAGAAGGTAGTAGCGCAGCACACCGCCGGCGATCAGCGGCGACGCGAGATCCCCGAAGGCCGCGGCGAGGACCCCGGTCGGATCAGCGAGGTCCGGGGCGACGGCCAAGCCTTCGGCCGGCAGGCGAGCATACCGGCCGGTAGCAGGGTTCTCCCGCACAGCCGCGGTCATGACCGCGACTGTGTGCCCGTCCTTGGTCGCGACCAGGCCGTGATGGCCGCTGCCGGACAGGCGCTCCAGCGCGGCCGCGCAGACCTCGGCACTCTCGAAGTCGGCCGGCAACTCCGGTCGCACCTGGCGGCCCGCGGCCTGTTCGCGAGCCACCAGCGCGGCAGCGCGCTCGACGGTGCCCCCGTCCAGATTCTCGATAACCAGCGTCAAAGACTCCCTCCTCACCCGCCGGTAATGAGCAGACTGTGCCACTGTCACCGCATGCCCGGCCAGACTAAGACTCCAGATGGGCCCGCTACCCGCGGCCTGAACAGCGGGACGGAGCCGCCCTTGTACATATAAATGACGAAATAGCCCGAGCGCCGTCGATCACGCAATGTGAGCCGCGTTAGTGCCTGCGCATAGATAGATCGCCGATTAGTGCGGTCCGCGATCGTACGTGACGAGCCTTGCGCCGCGCGCAGAATACCCAGTTCTGGCTGGTGAGGACGGATCAAGCACTTGCTTAGCCCGGCTGGCTGCTGTCCTTTAGCGCACCCCAGCCGTGCCAGCCGTCCACGGCGATCCAGGCACTGATCCGGCGGCGGTCGCGCTGCGGATACGGGGCGCCCGTGTACTGCTGGGCCAGGCGGTCGATGTCGGCCAGGTCGGTGTCCTCACGCATCTCCTCGACGTGGCCGGTGATGCTTACGTGGGTGTACCAGTCACTCTCGTCGAGCACGTCGAGGGCGACCCGGGGATCGTTGCGCATGTGCTCCAGCCGCTTGCGGCCCTCGTCCATGTTCACCAACACCCGGCCGTCCTCCCACAGATACCAGGTGGCCGTGGATACCGGCTGGCCGTCCCGCCGCAAGGTGGTGATGACCGACGGGTTCGGCTTGCGCAGCATGGCCACCGCGCCCGCGGGAAGTGGTGGTTTCGACATCCGGGGCCTCCAAAGTGAGCTGTGGCGACGCGTTCAGCTGGCATGCTGCCCGCATCGCTCCGCCGTACACCCGCGGACCGCCCTGGAGAACGACGCCGCGGTCCGCGGGGCCGCGTACGGCTACGGTTCGACGACCGCATCGAGGCCCCCTGGTGCGACGACTGAGGCGTGCCAGTAACGCCGTTCGGCGTGATGGAGGGCCTAGGTGTCGTCGGTGCCGTACGACCGGCACTCCGCCTCAGCCTGGGACCGCCGCTGCCCAGCAGGGCCGGGCCGTGGCCGCAGGCCGGACAGGTGTCATCTGTCCGCCAGGCGGCGGGCGGGATCATGGCCGTCACCTCCCCGTGAACGGGCCGAACGGGGCGCCTCTTCCTGCCCGCCCGGCGGTGGTCTAGGCCCGGCCAGCCACGACGAGTTCGGTGCTGGAATCGAACGGGAGCTGCGGGGTGCCGCAGACGACGAGGTCGGCGTCCTCCCACGGGTGCCGGGCGGCCAGAAACGGTACCTCCCCGGCCAACCAGCCGCGCATGTCCTTGACGGTCGGCGATTCGCCGGGCGGCCGATGCGGGCCAGGCCACGGCGCTCGGTCTCCCGCTCGTCGGACTGGACCCAGAGGGCCACGTCCGTCAGCGGCGCGCTTTCCGGCGGCTCGCGCCGACGCCCTCCATGATCAGCAGCGGACGCCGACCGGGACCTTGATGGCGCCGGGGCGCTGGCGATCGTTCCACTTGGGCGGTCGGCTTCAGGGTCCTCAGGGGGCAGGCGGAGCGGCACGGCATCCTGTTGCCCAGGATCGGCCGGATTAGCGGAACGGCCCCGGGCAAAACGCCCGGACATGGTCCGCCAGCAGGAGGCGTCATGCCGGAGGTCAGCAAGCCTGGGTACTCCAATCAGACCCCGGGATGCCGGATCTGGACAGCCAATGCCATCATCGGCATCAAGCGGATACCAGTGCAGATCGGCGGATATCGCACCCCTCCTGTTTCGAGTCTGATCCCGGCTCGCGAGTTACGTGCCGTCGGGTGGCGTGGCTTCCTGGAGCAGCTGGGCGGCCCGGGCGAATGCGCCGGCCAGGTCTGGCGGACCCGGCCCAGGCAGGCGGGTGAGCGCGTCCAGCGGCTCATTCGATGATCGCCTGCAGCCGCTGGCTGGCGGTCGTGAGCGCCTTCTCGACCTCGTCGGGGGTGGCAGCCTCGGCGAAGACGAAGCCCAGGTACTGGTCCCCGTCGGGAAGCGGGCGCACGCGGCGGCCTGGCGGGATGGTGATGGTCACGCCGGTGATGCCGGGCACTGCTTCGGCGCCGGCGCGGCCCTGGACCGCGCGGAGCACGCCGGCTCGCGGCACCGGGAGCATGAACACCCCGGATGGCCGCGCGATGGGCCGGCTGCGGGACAGGGGCGGTTCGCCGAGGGCGTTGGCCAGGATGAGTTCTTCCAGGCTCTTGCCGCCGGGGAACCGGAGCGCGCGTGAGCACAGGCCGCCGATGGAGCGTGCCGCCAGTTCTAGCATGGCGGGCCCGGTACCGGTGACGCGCAGCTCGGCGTGCACGGGACCGGTCCGCAGGCCGAGCGCGCGGGCGGCGCG
>JBAPYC010000108.1:0-2333 GCA_049284535.1 Streptosporangiaceae bacterium | reverse complement strand
GGCCCTGCCCGGCCAGCTCCTTGCGCAACGCGATGATCAGCCCGGCAGCGCTGGCGCTGATCGCGGACGGGGAGGTCTTCGGCCGCCGGGACCGCGGCTCGAACGCCGCCTCCCCCTCGGCCTGGTAGCGGGCCAGCAGAGCATAGAGCCAGGACGGGCAACCCCGTAGCTGCGGGCCACCTCACTGACGGGCCGCTTCTCGATCGTGACGGCGGTGATGACCAGCCGGGCCTTTGACATCCCCGGAGCGTCCAGCCCGCCGGCCGCTAACCCCGGAAGGCGCGCCGCTGTCCTGGATGTCTTGAGACACCCGTCCTCGATGTCCTGAAACTAAAGACCCTTAGCTCCACAGGTGAGGTCTTCACGTTTCGGTGAGGCCTATTTTCACGTTTGGGTCTGACATTCCGGTGCGCACCCTGGCTTCTGCCGTGTCGTGTGCGGTTCGTGTTCGCCTGGCTGGTTTCTGCTGGCCTGGGGTGGCTTGCGGGCATGCTGCCGCCGCCTGGGTGCGCTGCCTTGGTGGTGTTCCCGCGTGCCGCCGGATCTAGGGCGGGCCGACGGCGGTGAGCATGGCGAGGGTCTTGCGGCGGCGCCGGCGGGTTTTGGGGGGCAGGCCTTTGGCGGCCCGGCGCTGGTTGTCTTCCTGGCGGGTGTTCCAGGCGGCGAGGATGCGCTGGTTGCGGACGACCAGCAGCGTGGCGGTGAACAGCATGAGGGGCGTCAGGCCCGTGAGGCGGCACCAGCCGCGGGTGATGTGGTTGCTGGCGGGGTCCTTGGCGGTGGCGAAGCCGCGCTCGGCGCCGGTGCGGCGGGCGTAGGAGCGGCGCCAGGCCGCGGACGCGTAGTCGTGCTTCTGCGCGGTCTTGGCGAGCACGTCCGGCGGGACGGTGATGGTGAGCTGGGTGCAGCACGCCTGGGGGTCTTGCGGCGGGGTGAGGATCTCGGGCCGGTTCCGGTCCAGCGCCATTGACGCGAGGCGCAGGGGGCAGCGGACCTTGCCCATTGCGGCGGGGCACTGCACCCGGTGGTAGCCGTCTTGGTCGTCGCTGGTGAGGCGGCCGAGCTTGTACCGGGCCAGCTCGCTGGCCTTGCGGTCGTGGTCCGCGGCCTGCTCCCTGGTGGCGGTGCGGGCGAGTGGCCCGAGCTCCAGCAGCGTGCGCGGTGCCTGGGGGCAGTAGAGGTTCCCGTTGCTGATGACTGCGCCCTCGTGGGTGCCCTTCGGGCCGCGGTCGTGCGGGTGCAGGTCCTGGACGAGCTGCGCCCCGGCGGCGCGCAGCGGGATGGCCCAGGCGTCCGCGTCGCGGTGGGAGTAGCCGCAGTCATCGAGGATGTCGCCGAGCGGGATGCCGGCGGCGGGCATGGCCGTCAGGACTGGGACCAGGGCGCGGGCGGGGTCACGGCGGCAGGAGCACAGGGTCATGCGCCGGGCCAGCTCGGGGACCTCCGCGCCGTTCTCCTCGCGCTCCATGGTCCCGGCGGAGAAGTAGTAGCCGAAGAACAGCTCGTCGATGCTGCGGAGCAGGTTGTTCCTGCGGTGGCCCCAGGACGCCTCGGGGTCGGCGCAGTCGCTGGTGCCGTGCGGCGGGGGCCGGGAGAAGGACTCCAGGTCCGTCCAGTCCACCGCCAGCGAGGCGCTGGCGTCCTTGAATCCTTCCGGGACCGATGCCTCCAGCAGGTCATCGCAGGCGCGCTGGAGCCGGCCCGACGGCAGCCCGTCGGGCTCGTCCTTGGCCAGCGCCCTGGCGGCAAGGCTGAAGGTGTACTCGGCCTGCCGGTAGGTCAGCAGGTGCGGGCCGCCTTTCCAGTCCGCGAGGACGCCGAGCCTTCGCTGGTCGTCTTCGGGCAGGCTGACCAGGGCCTGGCGGACGCGGGTCAGGTGGGCGGGCCGCCCGTCGGCCTGGGTCAGGCACATGCCGGCTAGCAGTGTGCGGACGCTCAGCTGCCGGGCGCGCACCCCGGTGGGCAGCATGGCCTCGATCCGCGGCGCGACCCCGGAGGCGTCGATGACCTCCTCCAGCGCCGGCAGCGGGATCATCGCCGGGCACCCCCCAGCAGCCGCACGGCGTCGGCCTCGCTGCCGGGGTCCAGGCCGGCGACGAGGTCACCGAGCCGCTGCGAGCAGCTGATCCCGGCCGCTGCCATGAACGTCGCCAGGCCGAGCAGCTCCGCGCAGCCGGCCAGCCACGTGGCCCGCAACCGGGAGGTGTCCAGCCGCGGCAGCCCGCCCCCGCCATCCAGGGCGCTGACCAGCGGATTGGTCAGGTTCCGGCGGCCCGGGTCAGCCCCGCCGCAGATCAGCGCGTTCCCGGCGAACGCCGCGGCGGCCAGCAGCG
>JBAPYC010000107.1:0-7539 GCA_049284535.1 Streptosporangiaceae bacterium | reverse complement strand
GGCGGGGTTCGGCGACCTGGCCGCGGTCCGGGACGCGCTGCGTGAGGCCGGCTGGCGCACCCAGGCTGACCAGGAAATCCGCACGCATGAGGCCGCAACCCGGGCTGTGTCCGAGCTGCTGGCCGATCCCGACCTCGACGTGCCCCTGGACCCGCCAGCCGATGTGGCCGGGGCCGCGGCCGTGGCCGGGGCGGCGAGCGAGGCCCATGACCTCGCGGTAGCCGCCTATGACCGCGCCCAGCACAAGGCCGACCAGCTCGCCGAGCTCGCCCCGGCGCTCACCGCGCGGCTGGACGAGCTGGCCCCGCTGCTGGCCCAGGCGGCCGAGATCCGCAGGCTGGCCGACCTGGCCGCAGGACTGGGCGCTAATACGCTGCGGATGACGCTGTCCTCCTTCGTGCTCGCAGCCCGGCTGGAAGAGGTCGCCGCCGCGGCCAGCGAACGGCTGCTCACGATGACCTCCGGCCGGTACTCCCTCGTCCACACCGACGCCCGCCGCGGCTCCGGGCGTTCCGGCCTCGGCCTGCTCGCCTGTGACACCTGGACCGGGGTGGACCGTGACACGAGCACCCTGTCCGGCGGCGAGACCTTCCTGGCCAGCCTGGCGCTGGCCCTCGGCCTGGCCGACGTGGTCACGGCCGAGGCGGGCGGGACCCGGATCGAGGCGCTGTTCGTCGACGAGGGCTTCGGCAGCCTGGACGAGGAGACCCTGGAGGAGGTCATGACCGTGCTCGACGGCCTGCGCGAGGGCGGCCGCATGGTGGGCCTTGTCAGCCACGTCGCCGAGCTCCGGCAGCGCATCCCGGCTCAGGTCCGGGTCCACAAGGGCCACACCGGCAGTCACCTGACCGTCCGCACCCAGTACAGCTGACAAGACCTGACGCCCGAACGGCCCGGTGCCACCACCGCCTGCCGGGCGCATCACCCGGTTCCCGGCCGTCCCTGCCCAGTACAGCGATGACACGGCGACCCATTTGTCCGAACGGACTGGCGCGTGCACCATGGGGGACGTGCGTGCCTTCCCCCCAGCCTGGGGCGGCCTGAGCCGCAGGCGCAGGATGCTGTTCGCTGTCCTGGCGCTGCTGGCGGCGGCGGGTGCCATTGCCGGGGTCGTCACCGCGTTGGCCGGCGGCACCCCGGTGCCCGGCGCCGGTTCCGGTCGTCCGGGTGAGGTGCTGCTGGTGCCCGGGTACGGCGGGAGCACCGGTGCGCTGGAGGCGCTGGCGGCCAGGATCCGGGCCGCCGGCGGCGACGCCGTGGTGGTCCGGCTGGCCGGCGACGGCACCGGTGACCTGCAGGTACAGGCGAACGTGCTGAACGGGTACGTGAACCAGGCCCTGTCACGCGGTTCCGGGCCGGTCACCGTGATCGGCTATTCGGCCGGGGGAGTGGTGGCCTGGCTGTGGGACGTGGATTACGACGGCGTGGCCAAGGCCCGGCGGATCATCACCCTGGGCTCGCCGCTGCACGGCGCCGACCTGGCCGGCGCGGGCGCGGCGGAGGTGCCAGGAGCCTGCCCGCAGGCGTGCCAGGAACTGGTGCCGGGCAGTGCGATGCTGTCCCGGCTGCAGGAGACGGCCCCGGCCACCCGGCCACCCTGGCTGTCGCTGTGGACCACCGGTGACCAGGTAGTACGGCCGCCCGATTCGGCCCGGCTGGCCGGCGCGGTGAACGTGCCGCTGCAGTCGGTCTGCCCCGGCGCGGTCATCGGGCACGGCCAGCTCCCGACCGCCCCGCTAGTGGTTGGCATCGTCTTGCGCACCCTGCGCAGCACGAGCACCGTCGCTCCTGACCGGTCACAATGCCGTTCACTGCTGACGCTGGGCCGGTAACGCCGTGATGTCCTTGGTGGAGAAGTTGGCCCACGCCGCGGCCAGGAACACCACCACATAGACCGCCTGGATGCCGAACCCGCGCTCGATGTTCCGCCAGAAGACCGGCTGGCGGAAGAAGTCGATCCAGGCCAGCCAGTACCGCGTGGGAAGGTAGGGCTGCACCACGGTCGCCGCGTTGAGCGTCACCAGGATCTCGCTGGCCACCAGGGCGGCCAGCGCGCCGAGCGCAGCACCCAGCGCGGAGTCGGTGACGGTGGACAGGAACAGCGCGATCGCGGCTACCCCGAGCATGGACACGGTAATGAACGCGATCGCGCCCGCGGTCCGCTCGGCCAGCTGCAGCAGGCTCAGCGGCGCGCCGGACAGCGAGGTGGCCGCCCCGCCTACGGTCTGGCCCGCGGTCGGCGCCTGGCCCGCGATGACCCCGCCGATGCCGCCCGATCCCGATGCCGGGGTGCCGCCGGGAACCTGCCCGACGGCGGCGGCCCGGGACGGGCCGAGCAGCAGCACCCCGGTGGCGTAGGCGGTGAAGGTCACCGCGAGCACCACCAGCAGCACGTAGCTGATGACCGAGATCAGCTTGGCCACCAGCAGCCGGGTCCGCCCCACCGGCCGGGCCAGCAGGTAACGCAGCGTGCCGCCGGCGGCCTCGCCCGCGATCGAGTCGCCGGCCACCACCGCCACCGCGACCGGCAGGAACACGGGCAGCACCAGCGCCAGCGCCGCGGCCGGGTAGAGCTGGCCGTCCTGCAGCACGGCGGACAAGAACGCGCTGCCCTCGCCGGGCGGAGGGACCAGGTGGGTGAACGTGATGAAGATGGCCACCACGAAGGGCAGCGTGCAGGTCAGCACCACGCTGATCCAGGTGCGCGGCCGGCGCAGCAGCTTGGACAGCTCCACCGCGATCATGACGGTTCCTCCTGGGGCGGTGCCCCGATGTGATCCGAGCCCGTGCCCGTCACCTCCAGCACGATCTCCTCCAGCGTCCGCTCGTGCGGGCCGATCGCGCTGACCCGCAGTCCCGCCCCGACCAGCCGGGCGTTCAGCGCGGCCGCGTCGGCCTCGCGGACCAGCAGCCGCGGCCCGTCTCTGCTCTCGATCTGCCCGTCCAGCAGCGCAACCGCCTGCTCGGCGTCCGGGGTCCGGACCTCGATCCGGCCGGTGGGCGCGCGCAGCGACGCCAGCTCGTCCTGGAGCACCAGCCGCCCGGAGTCCAGCACCCCGACCCGGGTGCACAGCTGCTCAACCTCGGCCAGCAGGTGGCTCGACAGGAAGATGGTCACCCCGGCCTGGTTCAGGCCGATGATCAGGTCCCTGAGGTCGCGGATGCCGCGAGGATCCAGGCCGTTGCCCGGTTCGTCCAGGATGAGCAGCCGCGGCTTGCGCATCAGCGCGGCGGCCAGGCCCAGCCGCTGCCGCATGCCCAGCGAGTAGGCCTTGACCGGCCGCTTGCCCACCCCGGCCAGGCCGACCTGCTCCAGGGCCTCGTCGATGCGCTGCCGCCGGGTGCGCCGGACGGCGCCCGGCCCGGCCGCGTCCAGCAGCGCCAGGTTGGCCCGGCCGGACAGGTGCGGGTAGGCGGCGGGCTCCTCGATCAGCGCGCCGATGTGCTGGAGCACGTCGCGCACGTGCCGGGGGATCCGCTGGCCCATCACCTCGATCTCCCCGCTGGTCGCGTAGACCAAGCCGAGCAGCATCCGGACCAGCGTGGTCTTGCCCGAGCCGTTCGGGCCCAGCAGTCCGTACCGGTCACCCTCGCGCACGTCGAGGTCGACGGACCGCACGGCCTCGACCGCGCCGTAGCGCTTGGTCAGCTCCCTGGTGGTGATCACGGCGCCCGGTCCTGCTCGCTGGTCAGCGTGGTCGCCGCCTGCTCCAGCACCTCGTCGCTCACGGTCCCGGCCAGCAGGAAGGTAAGGGAGACATCGGCCGGCTGCACGATGACCGCGTTGAGGAGGGGCGCGCTGATCGCAGCGCCGGCGGCGCCGGGCAGGTCCAGCGCGGTACCGCCCGCCGACAGCGCGTCCGGGATCAGCCTGCGCCCCGTGCGGCCGCGCAGCCCGGCCACCACGAACGTGGCCAGCCCGCCGCCGTAGATGCCGATCACCCTGAAGCCGGCCGGGGTGGCGACGCGCCTGCGCCCGGCCAGCTCGCCGGGAAACACCCCCAATCCCAGGCTGTTCAGGATCCCGGCCACGTCGGCCGCGCTGGTCACGGAGAAGCCGGTACCAGGGCCGCGCACCGGGGTCAGCACGCTGGCCGCCGGGTGCCACGGGCCGACCTGGAAGAACTGGCTCTCCAGGGCCGGGATGGCCGCGCCGCGGCCGAAGATCTCCACCATCAGGGGCAGCCCGGTACCGGGGGCGGCCCAGATGTCCACGTGACCCACGGTGGAGGCGGCGTCAGAAGGCGTTACGCGCAGCCCGGCCGCGCTCTGGCCTGCCACCCGCACCGGGGGGATCAGGCTGATCCTGGCCCGCCGCCCGGCCTCGGACAGCAGCCGCAGGGCCAGCGCGGGCGGGACCAGGTCGGCCGGGCGCGGCAGCCGCAGCAGCGACTGGCCCAGCACCTCGGTGAGCAGTTCATGGCCGGAATCCCAGGTGTAGGTGGCCCGGCCCAGCTGGTACGTGTCGCGCTCGCCCGCGTCGGTGAGCACGTCGACCCGCCACCGGTCCGGCGCCGCCTGCCAGACCTGCATCTTGGTCACGCCGTCGAGCAGCGACGTCAGGTCGCTCAGGCCGGGCAGGGACGGCAGCCCGAACGTGGCGTTGCTCTCCGCATACCCCGAGAAGGACGCGCCGGAGGAGGCCTCGATCCGGGCGCGGAGCTGGCTGGCCGTCAGCCGTGGCACGGTCACCGGCAGCGCGCTGGCCACCACCGGCAGCACGCAGAGCAGGGCCAGGCCGGTCGCGACCACCGCCCACCGGCGCGTCCCCCGTATCCTCACCAAGATCGTCCCAGCGCTGATCTTCGTAGTGGGTACCCGCGCCGGACAAGTCGGTCTCCCGGTCCATTCCGCCCAGACACGTAACAACGGTACGATAACCGCGAAGTTTCGGGGGCGAGCAGTACCGCTGACAAAAGCGGCCCGGGCCTCTCGTCAGGAGACCTTCTCGCAGTCTAGGATCGGAAACTGTCAGTAACGACCAGTAAACCCTGACGATACGGCTGTGGCGGAGCGGACCGGGTGTGTCAGGTAGCGAACGGATAGGTATCGGCATGGCGAAAGAGTCCGGTGTGCGGCGCATCGTCGTCGGCGTCGATGGCTCGGCGGAATCGGTGGCAGCGCTCCGCTGGGGATGCAGGGAGGCCAGCCTGCGTGCCACTGAGGTCCTTGCGGTACTGGCGCTGGAATCAGCGTGTCACCAGGTCGCGAGCTATGCGGTCCCGGCTCCGCGGCAGTCCGGCGGCAGCTGGGGAGCGGCCCGCGATGTACTGCGCAAGTCGGTCGGCGAGGCGGTCAGCGTGTTCCCGGGCGTGACCGTGCGCACCGAGATAGCCGAGGGCCTGGCCGCCCGTGTGCTGCTCGATCACGCCACCGGCGCCGACATGCTGGTGCTGGGGCGCACCGCTCACGCTCCGGATCCATACCGGCCCGCGGGCCCGGTCATCCGGGCGTGCCTGCGCGCGGCCCGCTGCCCGGTCGTGATCATCGGCCCGGCCGAGGACATGCCCCCGGAAACCGGCCACGTGCCGCCGTCGTGGCGGCGCGCGCTGCAGAGCTCCGGCGCCCCACGCTGAGCCGGCGCGAGGTCCTGGTGCTTGGGTCCGGCGTGGCCTTAGATCCGGGCTGACTAGAATCGTCCCGTGTCGTCCCAGGTAGAGGTATCTCCGCGGGTCCGCGAGGCACTGCAGGCGGGCAAGCCGGTGGTCGCGCTCGAGTCAACCATCATCTCCCACGGCCTGCCGCGCCCGGGCAACTACGACGCGGCCAGGGAGTTCGAGGCCATCGCCGATGGCCAGGGCGTGACCGCGGCCACCATCGCGATCCTGGACGGTGTCCCGAAGGTCGGCCTCACCCCGGCCGACCTCGAGCGGATCGCCACGGATGAATCCGTGGTCAAGGTCAGCAGCCGCGACATCGGCATCGCGATGGCCCGGAAGGTGACCGGCGGCACCACGGTGGCCGCCACGTCGGTGCTGGCTGCCCGGGCCGGGGTGCGGGTGTTCGCCACCGGCGGGCTCGGCGGCGTGCACCGGGGCGCGAGCGAGACCTTCGACGAGTCGGCCGACCTGACCGTGCTGTCCCGCACGCCCATCACCGTGGTCTCGGCTGGGGTGAAGTCGATCCTGGACATCCCGGCGACGCTGGAACGGCTGGAGACACTGAGCGTGGCCGTGGTCGGCTACCGCACCTCGCGGTTTCCCGCCTTCTGGCTCTCGGATTCCGGCTGCGACCTGGACTGGCGGGTCGAGTCCGCCGGGGAGATCGCCGACATCATGGCCGCCCGGGAGTCGTTCGGCGAGCAGTCCGCCCTGCTCGTGGCCAACCCGCTGCCGGCCGAGCTGCAGCTGGACCAGGCGGTGCTCGACGACGCGCTCATCGACGCCCTGGCCGCGGCGGACGCGCAGGGCATCCGGGGCAAGGCGGTCAGCCCCTTCCTGCTCGACCGGATCCAGCAGGTCACCGGCGGGGTCAGCGTGGGCGTCAACCTGAACATCGCCCGGGGCAACATCGAGCTCGCGGCGAGGATCGCCCGGGCCTGGTCCGGGCGGCCTGGGCACCCGGGATCCAGCTAGCCGTGCCGCCGGGGCGGCCGGTCCTGGTCTGCGGCGACGTCATCAATGATGTGCTGGTCAAACCGCGAGACGCCCTCACCGCGGGCAGCGATACCGTCTCGGACATCGCCGCCCGGCCCGGCGGCTCGGCGGCCAACCAGGCCGCCTGGATGGCACACCTGGGGGCCGACGTCATGTTCGCGGGCCGGGCCGGCGCGCGCGACGTGGGCTACCACCGGGATCAGCTGGCCCGGGCCGGTGTCCGGCCGTACCTGACCGCCGATGCCGAGGCCGGAACCGGCACGATCGTCATCATGGTCTCAGCCGACGGCGAGCGGACCATGTTCACCGACCGGGGCGCCAACCTGCGGCTGCGGCGGTCCGATATCCCGGCTGCAGCCCTGGACCGGGCCGCCGTGCTGCACCTGACCGGTTACACCTTCTGCGAGCCGCCGCTGGTCGAGGTGGCGCTGTGGCTCATCGGCCAGGCCAGGTCGCGCGGCCTGGCCGTCACGGTCGACCCCGGGTCGGCGTCGTTCCTGGCCCGGCTGGAGCCGGGCGCGTTCCTGGGCTGGACCGAGGGTGCGGCGGTCTGCTTCCCCAACCGGGAGGAGGCGGCCGTGCTCACCGGCCTGCCGCCGCAGACGGACCCGGCCCTGATGGCGGCCCGCCTGACCCGCTATTACCGGACCGTGGTGGTCACGCTCGGCGCCGGCGGGTGCGTGCTGGTTGTGCCCGGGGAGGCGCCGGTGCTGATCCCGGCCCAGCCGGCCCAGGCCAGCGACACTACCGGCGCGGGCGACGCGTTCTGCGGCGCCTTCATGAGCCGGTGGCTCAACGGCGCGCCCGACCCGAACGCCGCAGACCCGAAGCTCGCGGACCCGAAGCTCGCGGACCTGACCAGCGCGGCCGAGTTCGCCGTACGCGTCGCCGCCTCGGTCGTTACGCGCTTCGGTGCCCGGCCCACGGCGCCTGAGTAGTCCTC
>JBAPYC010000106.1:0-5333 GCA_049284535.1 Streptosporangiaceae bacterium | reverse complement strand
GCCCCCAGCTACGCAGCGCCCGCCCGCCGATGGCCTGGGCGCGGGCGGCGGCCCGGGCCCGGCCGTGGCGGAGGTGATAATCGCGGGCACGGTCGGCGTAGTCGACGGCCGCGGCGTACTCTCCGTTTGCAATGGCGGCTAGGGCGGCCCCTTCCCAGAGCGACCCAGCGGTCCGCTGGTCCGTCGGCCTCTCCCCAGCCTCTGCGGGGATCAGCCCGGCGGCGGCGGCGTAGCTCGCAGCCGCCCGGGCCGGGGCGCCGGTGCGTTCGGCCCGCTCGGCCGCGCGGACCAGCATGGCGATGGCCTGGTCGCGGATGTGGCCGGCATCGGGATCATCCGGGACGGCGTTCAGCGCGTCGAGGTAGTGCCGGGCGATCACGTCGGCCACCTCTTCGCCGTCGCCGGCGAACGTACCGCGCAGGTGCGCGGCCACCTTCAGGTGGCGGGTCTTGCGGTCCCGGCGGGCCAGCGTGTCGTAGGCGACCTGGCGGAGCATGTCCTGGGCGAACCGGTAGCTGCCCCGCTCCGGCGACAGCGGGTCGGCTGAGACGGCGAGGACCTCGCGGCGCACCAGCTCGTTCAGGGCGGCGCGCACCGGCTCTTTGTCGCGGCCGGACACCGCGATGAGCGCCTCGGCGGGGAACGTGGTGCCCAGCACCGCAGCGTCGGCGACCAGCCGCCGCACCCCTGGATCCAGCGCGTCGAGCCGGGCGGCCAGCAGTGCGTGCAGGCTGTCCGGCACGGAAAGCTCTCCTACGTCGCCGGTCAGCCGGTACACGCCCTCGACCGGCTGTACGGCATCCCGGTCGATGAGCGCCCGTACCGTCTCCACCGCGAACAGCGGGATGCCCTGCGCCTGCCTGGTGATCTTCGACCGCGCCGCGGCCGGCATCCCCGGCACCAGCGCGTCCACCAGCGCGTCCATCGAGGCCGCGTCCAGCGGGTCCAGCGTCAGCGTGCTCCGGTTCCGCCCCGAGCCGAAGCCTGGCCGGGCATGCCCCAGCTCGGGCCGCGCGAACACCAGCACGTATACCGGTAGCTCCCCCACCCAGTCGATCAGGTGATCCAGGAAGTCCAGCAGCCCGGAGTCGGCGTACTGGGCGTCCTCGATCAAGAGCACCACCGGCAGCGTGGCCGCCAGCCGCTCGAAGAACAGCCGCCAGCCCGCGAACAGCTCCTCACGGGACAACGCCGCACCCGTGGCGTCACCCGGGAAAGGCACACCCAGGAGCCGGCCCAGCCTGGCCCCGGCATACGCCCGTTCGGCCTCATCGGGCACGAACCGCTCCAGGCCCGCTTCCAGCTTGCCCGCCGCCACCCCAGCCGGGTCGTCCTCGGCGATGCCCAGCCGCTGCCGGACGATCTCAGCCAGCGCCCAGAACGCCACCCCCTCCCCGTAGGACAGGCACCGGCCGCGATGCCACCACACCTCCGCCGCCAGCCCATCGGCGTACTTCTCGAACTCCCAGCCCAGCCGGGACTTGCCCACTCCAGCCGGCCCAGACACCAGCACCAGCCGCGGCACCCGCCGCTCGGCGGTCGCGTGGAACAGGTCCCGGATCGTGCGCAGCTCGGCGTCCCGGCCCAGCAGCGGCGCCTCCAGCCCGTCCACCCGCTGCACGCCGCCCACCGCCGACAGCACCCGGGTCGCCCGCCACAGCCGCTGCGGCTCCGCCTTGCCCTTGAGCACGTGCTCCCCGGCATCGGCGAAGCCGACCGCGCTGCCCGCCAGCCGCTGCGTGGCCGTATCGGTCAGCACCTGCCCCGGCTCCGCGACCGACTGCACCCGGGCCGCGGTGTTCACCGCATCGCCGGCCACCATGCCCTGGTTGACGGCCGCCAGGTTCACCGCGACCTCACCGGTCACCACCCCGGCCCGGGCGGCGAGCCCGGCCCGGCCGGCTTCGGTCCCCAGCGTCTTGACCGCGGCCACCAAATCCAGGGCGGCCCGCACCGCCCGCTCCGCGTCCCCCTCCGAGGCCACCGGCGTACCCCAGACCGCCATTACGGCGTCGCCGATGAACTTCTCCACGACCCCGCCGTACCGGCCGATCACGGTCCGCGCCACGTCGAAATACCGGGACAGCAGCTCACGGACCGACTCGGGATCCTGCGCCTCGGACAGCCGGGTAAAACCCACCAGGTCGCAGAACAGCACCGAGCACACGCGGCGTTCGGCGACCGACTCCCGGTCCTGGACGGGCGTCGCCACGCCGATAACGGGGGCCGGCCTGCCGGTGGCCGGGGCGGCAGGCGCTTCGGTCAGCGCGGCGCCGCAGCCATAACAGAACCGCTTGCCGGGGGCGACCGGCGTACCACATGATGGGCATCCTCCGGCGGGAGCACCGCAGTCACCGCAGAAGCGGTGGTCCTCCCCCAGAGACGCACCACATTGCGCGCATCTCACGCCACTCTGACTACGCCTGGCATATCGGACCTGTCAAGAAGCGAAGGGTCAGCGGGCGAACTCCGTGGCGCGGGACTCGCGTACCACGGTGATGCGGATCTGGCCGGGGTAGGTGAGCTCCTCCTCGACCTTCTTGGCGATGTCGCGCGCGATGACCTGGGCCTGGATGTCATCGATCCGCTCGGGCTTGACCATGACGCGGATCTCGCGGCCGGCCTGCATGGCGAAGACCTTCTCCACGCCCTCGTGATCGCCGGCGATCTGCTCCAGGCGCTCCAGGCGCTTGACGTACATCTCCAGCGACTCGCGCCGGGCGCCGGGGCGGCCGCCGCTTATCGCGTCCGCGGCCTGGGTCAGCACCGCCTCGACGGTCTTGACCTCGACCTCGTTGTGGTGCGCCTCGATGGCGTGCACCACGTCGTCGGACTCGCCGTACCGGCGGGCGATCTCGGCGCCGATCAGCGCGTGGCTGCCCTCGACCTCGTGGGTGAGCGCCTTGCCGATGTCGTGCAGTACCGTGCAGCGCTTGAGCAGCGCCGGGTCCAGCCGCAGCTCGCTGGCCATCATGCCGGCGATGTGCGCGGACTCGATCAGGTGCCGGAGCACGTTCTGCCCGTAGGAGGTCCGGTAGCGCAGCCGGCCGAGGAGGTCGACCAGCTCCGGGTGCATGTCGGTGATGCCCAGCTCGACCAGGGCGTCCTCGCCGGCCCGCTTGCACAGCTGCTCGATCTCGGCCTTGCCGCGGTCGTAGGCGTCCTCGATCCGCTGCGGGTGGATCCGGCCGTCGGCGATCAGGCGTTCCAGGGTGAGCCGGGCGATCTCGCGGCGCACCGGATCGAAGCAGGACAGCAGCACCGCCTCGGGTGTGTCGTCGATGATGAGGTTGACGCCGGTCACCGACTCGAAGGCGCGGATGTTGCGGCCCTCGCGGCCGATGATGCGGCCCTTCATCTCGTCCCCCGGCAGGTGCAGGACCGAGACGACGGACTCGCTGGTCTGCTCGGTGGCCACCCGCTGGATGGCCAGCGTGACGATCTGGCGGGCACGCTTCTCGCCCTCAGACCTGGCTTCGTGCTCGATGTCCCGGACGATGAGGGCCGCTTCGCGCTTGGCCTGGTTCTCGATGGTGGCCACCAGCTCGGCCTTGGCCGCGTCCACCGTCAGGCCGGCCACCCGCTCGAGTTCCCGGCTGCGGTCGGCGTCGGCGCGGTCGAGTTCGGCGGCGCGCCGCTCGAGGTCCTGCCTGCGCTGGTCCAGGGCGCCGGAGCGGTCCTCGATGCGCTTGAGTTCGGTGTCGAGCCGCTGCTCGCGGTCGGCCAGGCGGGTTTCCCGCCGTTCGAGGTCGCCGCGTAGCTCGCGGACCTCGTCCTTGACCGCGCGGATTTCCTCGTCGACCTCGCGACGGCCCTGGGCGGACTGTTCGGCCTCCTGGCGGGCACGTTCCAGGATCCCGGTGGCCTCGGTCTCAGCCCGGGCGCGGATCTGCTCAGCCTCGGTGCTGGCGGCCTCCAGCTGGGTGCGGTCCGCGGCATCGGTCAAGGGGGTTCTGGGCGAGCGGCGCCAGACGACTACGAGCGCGAACACGACCGCGAGCAACCCGATCACCATGAACGCAAGCGACAATCCGCTGCTCACGGCCACCCCTTTCCGTCCATAGCCCTCGGGGCACCCTTGTGTTGTAACGTCCGCATCCAGGGTTATGCCCTGGTACCGGCAGCCGCACGCCCGTGCGGCCCGCCAGCTGATCTTCTCGTCAGCTTTGGCTACACACCGTATCCGCTTGTCTGCTTGTGACCGAACCTCCGTACTGCTGCGGACAACATCTCGCTGCCGCGAGGTTAAGGGTTTATAACCTTTTTATCAAGCTAAGGGCGTTTGGCCGTGACGGGCCGTCCGCCGAGCGGACGAGGGGTGCGAGGTCCGGCCGTCTGGGGCCGGCGGCCGGTTCGCGATGATCGCGCCCGCGGCACGGGGTTCCCGAGGCAGGGGCGGTGTGAGTGACCGTTGGCGACCTGCCGGCAAGGGGAAGCGCGGCCTTGGCGGAAGCGGGCTAGCGGGGTGCTCGCGGCTTAGGGACGGCCGTGCTCAGCGCGCGGGATCCGGCGGGGCGGGCGGCGACCTTCGGCTACTCTCCGTAGCTTCCTGCCTGAGACTGATGGCGCAGCCTGCCGAATTGGGCCGTCTTCAGGCGTCGGGGTCGAGGTACTGGTCGGCGTCCAGGTCGGCGTCCAGGTCGAGGACGTCGCCGGAGCCTTCAGCCCGCTCCTGCTCCATGGCCTCGCGGATCAGCCGGAAGACCAGGCCGGCTGGGTAACCCTTCCGGGCCAGCAGGCCTGCCGCCTGCCGGACACGGGCTTCGGCGGGCCGGCCGCGGGAGCTGGCCAGCTTGCGCTCGACCAGGCGCCGGGCGGTGGCGACCTCCTGCTCGGGGTCCAGGGTATCGACGGCCTCGCGGATCTCATCGCCACCGAGACCGCGCTGCCTGAGCTCGGCGGACAGCGAATGCCGGGACAGCCCGCGGCTGTGGTGCCGGGACTCGACCCAGGCCCGGCCGAAGGCCGCGTCGTCAATCATCCCGACGTCGGTGAACCGGTCGAGCACGGCTTCGGCGGTTTCGGCCGGCACGCCGCCGCGCCGCATGGCCTGGGACAGCTGCGCTCTGGTCCGCGGCGCGATCGTCAGCAGGCGCAGGCAGATCTGCCGGGCCTTAGCTTCGGGATCGCGGCCCGTGTCCGGGCTGCCGGTGTCTTCGCCGCTACTGTCCCGGCCGCCGGTGTCCTCGCCCCAGGGGGCGGGGGTCCCGGCTTCGGGTGCCCCGCCCCGCGTGGCGTTCGGATTCCGGCGTCCCGTGCCGTTTCCGTACCGGGACGCCGGGCTGCGGCTGGTCATTGGCTAGACCGCGGCCCCGGGGGCACCCGCCCTGGCC
>JBAPYC010000105.1:0-7896 GCA_049284535.1 Streptosporangiaceae bacterium | reverse complement strand
CATCTGCTTACTATAGTAAGCAGATGCACTGGCCGAGCCCTGCCTGGCAAGCTCGGGACAGTTTCGCTAGACAGCTAGCAGGCCAGGCGTGACTGCGCGGCAGGCCTAACTGGCCAGCCGCGCAGTTTTTGAGCAGCTCTCCCACCCGCGTAGCGCGTCCGCTTTCCCGCCCGCGCAGCGCGTCCGCGCCAATCCCTGAACCGGGCTGGTCATGAGCCGGTTCGCGCCGGATCATTGATCAGGCGCTACTGACAGGGGAGTGAACGGACATGCGGATCGCGGTGCTGGGAGCCGGCTCGTGGGGCACCACGGTGGCGTCCCTGCTGGCAGCCAAACACGACTGCATCATCTGGGCCCGTGACGCGGAACTCGCCCGGGAGATCTACGAGCGCGACGCCAACTCGCGCTATCTGCCCGGCTGCACGCTGCCCACGGCACTCAAGGCCACGGCCGACCTGGAGAAGGCGGTCCACGACGCCGACCTGCTCGTGGTCGGCGTGCCCACGCATGGGTTCCGGGCCATCCTGGCTGACGTCCGTCCTTACCTGCGGCCGTGGATCCCGGTGGTCAGCCTGTCCAAAGGCTTCGAGCGCGGGTCCCTGCTGCGGATGACCCAGGTCATCCGGGACGAGCTGCCTGGTCATCCGGCTGCCGCCCTGACCGGCCCCAACCTGGCCAAGGAGATCATGGGCGGCCGCGCCGCAGCCAGCGTCATCGCCACCGAGGACCTTGCCGTGGCCGAGGCACTGCAGGCCGTCCTGCAGCGAGGCATGTTCCGGATCTACACCAACCACGACGTGATCGGCTGTGAGCTCGGCGGGGCGCTGAAGAACGTGATCGCGATCGCCACGGGTATCGCCGAAGGGCTAGGTGTAGGCGACAACACCCGGGCCGCGGTGATCTGCCGCGGCCTGGCCGAAGTGACCCGGCTGGGCGTGGCCATGGGAGGCGAGGCGGCGACCTTCGCGGGCCTGGCCGGCATGGGGGACCTGATCGCCACCTGCATGAGCCCGCTCAGCCGCAACCGGACGCTCGGCGAACAGCTCGGCGCGGGCCGGACGCTGGAGGAGATCCTGGCGGAGACCCATACCGTGGCCGAGGGGGTGGGCACCGCGTTTACCGTGCATGAACTGGGTCTGCGCCACGGCGTGGAGATGCCCGTCTGCGAAGAGATATACCGGGTGCTGGCCGGGGAGATCTCCGCGCTGGACGCCTACCGCGGGCTAACCAGGCAGCGTCAGGCCGGGCACGAGCGTGAGCCCGGCTAGCGGCGGGCGAGCGGGAACACGAACCACAGCCCGGCGAACATGACGACCACGAGCGCGGTGATAAGCCCCGCGGTCAGGCCGCTGGCCACATAACCGGTCACCAGCAGGACCGCGGCCGACACCGCCAGGCCTACCGTGGCCAGGCCGAGGAGCGCCATCACGTTAGCCGCCCGGACCAGGCGTTCCTTCTGTCCGCGGCGGAACACCACCCGGTGGTAGGCGACCGGTCCGAGCAGCAACGCCGTGGCCACCGCGGAAAGCACCAGCGAAGCCAGGTACAGGTGGCGCTGGTCGGCGCTCAGGCTAGAGAACCTGTTCGTGAACGGCAGCGAGAGCAGGAACCCGAACAGCACCTGGACCCCCAGCCCGGCCACCCGCAACTCCTGCAGTAGCTCGGCCAGATTACGGTCGTCACGCTCCGCCTGCGTCTCATCCCGTGGATCCGGGAAACCGCGGGCATCCCGCGACTCCCCGGCATCCCGCGACTCCCCGGCATCCCGCGAACCGCCGGGATCCCGCGAACCGCCGGGATCCCGGTCACGGTCCGGCCCGGTCACGGCGCACCCCGGGGCCACGCCTTACGCGAGCGGATCAGTCCTTCCTGCATCACCGAGGCGACCAGGACTCCGGAACGGTCGAACAGCATGCCCTGGCACAGTGCCCGCCCGCTCCCCGCCCAGCTGCTCTCCTGCTCGTAGAGCAGCCACTCGTCGGCCCGGAACGGCGCGTGGAACCAGACCGCGTGATCGAGGCTGGCCACGTTGACCTCCGGATCCCCGACCACCACGCCGTGCGGCAGCAGGGCCGCGGACAGCAGGAACAGATCGGAGAGGTAGGTAACCGCGCACACGTGGATCAGCGGGTCGTCCGGCAGCCGCTCTCCCGAACGGACCCAGATGCGCTGCCGCGGCGGCCTCGTCTCGCCCCGAACGGTCGCGATGCGGCCCAGCCCTTCGGGCAGCCGGACCTCGAGCGGAACCCGCAGCCGGAAATTGGCGTACCAGGCCTTGGTACCGGGATCAGCCTGCGCGATCACCGTCTCGGCGTCCGGCGATTCCTCTGGGCCCGGGCCCGCCAGCGCGGGCATCTGGTGCGCAATGCCTTCCTCCGCTTCGGCGAATGACGCGGACAAGCTGAAGACAACCTCGCCGTGCTGGACGGCCAGCACCCGCCTGGTGGTGAATGACCCGCCGTCGCGGACCGGTTCGACCGAGTAGAGCAATGGCGCGCCGGTGTCCCCGGGCCGCAGGAAGTACGCGTGCAGCGAGTGAACCCGGCGGTCGGCCGGGACCGTCCGTCCGGCCGCGACCAGGGCCTGGCCGGCCACCTGGCCACCGAAGACCCGGGTCGACCCGGCGTGGGAGGAGAAGCCGCGGTAGGTCCAGACCTCGATCTTTTCCAGGTCGAGGATCTGCTCCAGCGACACCGAACCGGCTGGCACCGAACCGGCTGGCACCGGGCTGGCGGTCAGCGCGGGCCCATCCGGATCGCGCCATCCAGCCGGATTGTCTCCCCGTTGAGCATGGGGTTCTCGACGATGTGGGCGGCCAGCGCGGCGTACTCAGCCGGGTCGCCCAGCCGGGACGGGTGCGGCACCTGCTCGCCCAGGGACTTGATCGCCTCGTCGGACAGGGTGGAGAACAGCGGGGTGTCGAACAGGCCGGGGGCGATCGTCATCACCCGGATCTTCAGCCGGGCCAGGTCCCGGGCGATCGGGAGCGTCATGCCGACGATGCCGCCTTTGGAGGCGGAGTAGGCGGCCTGGCCGATCTGGCCGTCGAACGCCGCCACTGAGGCGGTGTTGATGATGACCCCGCGCTCGCCGTCCACCTCGGCGGCCCGGCTCATCCGGTCCGCGGTCAACCGGATTACGTTGAACGTCCCGATCAGGTTGACCCCGATGACCTTGGTGAACGCCTCCAGCGGGAACGGGCCATCGCGGCCGGCGGTCCGGAACGCGTTGCCGATGCCCGCGCAGTTGACCAGGATGCTGGGCCCGTCCGGTGCCAGTTCGGCTGCGGTGTCCAGCGCGGCTGCCACGTCGTCCGGGCTGGTCACGTCGCCGGCCGCGAACGCGGCCCGGGAGCCCAGCTCGTTCGCGATCGCGGCTCCGGCCGAACTGGGCAGGTCGAGCATGACCACCTGCGCCCCCGCGTCGTGCAGCTTCCTGACCGTGGCGAGCCCGAGCCCGGACGCGCCGCCGGTGACCAGAGCGGTCTTTCCCTCGATCTTCACCGGGCCTCTGCCTCCTCCTGTCAGCTGCCGCGCCCGCATCCGTGGGCACGTCCCTGTCTGGGCCAGCTCATACTCCCGCCCGGCACCCCAGCTGGTCAATCACCGCCCGCCGTCAGGTGAAAGCTCCACCACCGACTGAGCCGGCGGGTAGCTGAGTCGAGGGCCCATGACAGCGCGCGTAAGACGTCTCCACTAACGTCCTTGGTTAGACGACAAACCCCGGCCCCGGCGATCAGGAGGTGGCGCGATGCAGGCGCCCGGACCAGGCCCAGCCCAGGCACCGGGACCCCAGGCACCGGGACCCCAGGCACCGGGACCCCAGGCACCGGGCCCAGCCCAGGCACCGGAACCCGAGCCGCCGGCCGCCCGGCGCGGCCCGCTGGCCGGCATCCGCGTGCTCGAGCTAGCGGGCGTTGGCCCCGGCCCGTTCTGCGCCATGCTGCTGGCCGACGCGGGCGCCAGCGTCCTGCGCATCGACCGCCCCGGCCCCGCTCCGGAAAGGCCCGAACGCGACCTGCTGAACCGTGGCCGCCGCTCCGCCGTCCTGGACCTCAAGCATCCCCGCGCCATCGACGCGCTGCTCCAGCTCGTGGAGCGGGCCGACGTTCTCATCGAGGGTTACCGCCCCGGGGTGACCGAACGGCTCGGGGTGGGACCGGACGCCTGCCTGGACCGCAACCCGCGCCTGGTGTACGCGCGGATGACCGGCTGGGGACAGGACGGCCCGCTGGCGTCCACGGTCGGCCACGACATCGGGTACATCGCCCGGACCGGCGCCCTGCATGCGCTGGGCCGCGCGGGTGGCCCGCCGCAGTTCCCGGCCAACCTGCTGGGCGACTTCGGCGGCGGCGGCATGCTGATGGCCTACGGCATCTGCGCGGCCCTGGTCGAGCGGTCCATCTCAGGCCGGGGGCAGGTCGTGGACGCGGCCATCGTCGACGGCGTCGCGAACCTGCTGGCCATGCCGTGGATGTTCCTGGCCCAGGACACGTGGCGGGACGAGCGCGGGGTCAACCGGCTCGACGGCGGCGTGCCCTGGTACGACGTCTACCAGACCAAGGACGGCCAGTGGATGGCCGTCGGCGCCCTCGAACCCAGGTTCTACGCCGCGCTCACCGAAGGTCTCGGCCTGCAGGACCCGCCCGACCGCGACGACCCAGCCAACTGGCCCAAGCTGCGGGCCCTGTTCACGACCAGATTCGCCGAACGCACCCGGGACCAGTGGACCAGCACCTTCGAGGGCAGCGAGGCGTGCGTGGAGCCCGTTCTGTCATTGCGCGAGGCCGCCCGCGACCCGCACCTGACCGCCCGGCAGACCTACGTCGAGCGTGACGGGATCACCCAGCCGGCCCCGGCCCCCCGTTTTTCCCGCACGCCCAGCGAGCTGTCCGATCCTGCGCCCGCGCCCGGCGCGCACACCGCCGAGGCGCTCGGACAGTGGGGCCTGGACGACGTGGCCGGCCTGATCGAGAGCGGCGCCGCCCTCCAGGCCTAGGCACCCCAGGCATAGGCACCCCGGGCATAGGCACTGCGCGGGCACCGCCTCAGCGGTAGGTGATCAGCGACCGGTCGCTCTCCAGGTGCGCGTGGTCGTTGAACGTCACCAGGTGCGTGCCGGACGCCCCGCTGATGATTTTGGTGATGCTGCCGTTGACTACCAGCCGGGCCAGCGCCGGCCAGCGCTCGACCGGCAGCCCGAGCGCCCGGACGCACGCCGCGGCGATGACCCCGCCCGAGGTCACCGCGATCGTGCCGCCCGGCGCGGCGATCAGGTCCCGGACCGCGCCCACTGCCCGGGTGATGAACGCCTCATGGCTCTCGGCGTAACCGGTCCCGCCGGACATCCACCGGCTGATCGCCTCCTCCAGCGTGGATTGCAGCCGCCGGCCGGACTCGCCGTCCGCCGTGGAGCCGGCGAAGGTGACGTCCGGGGTGTGCCGGGCCATGACCCCGACGTGGTCGTACTCGTCGAGCCGGCCGTCGGTCGCCAGCCCGGAGGTGGGCCACCCGAGCGCGGTCAGCACCGGCCGGGCGGTGTCACGCTGCCGGGCCAGCGTCCCGCACACCACGCGGTCCACGGTCAGGTCGGTGCCGGCCAGCCGGTCGCCCAGGATCTGGGCCTGGCGCAGGCCGAGGTCAGAGAGCTGGTCGTACTCGGCCGCGCCGAGCGAGGCCTGGCCGTGCCGGACCAGCAGGAGCACACCCATGGGCCTAACTTAGCCGTACGCCCCGGCGGGGCCGCCGCCCGTCCCGCTCACCAGCGGGATGTGACATCGTGGAGATATGTCCGCCAGTGAACCGTCCGGGATGCGGGCCTCGGATGCGGACCGGGACCGGGTCCTGGATGTCCTGCGCGAGGCGGCCGCCGAGGGCCGGCTGACCCCCGACGAGGTCGACGAGCGGATGGCGGCCGCCCTGGCCGCCCGCACGCTGGGCGAGCTGGCCGCGCTGACCGCTGACCTGCCGGCTGGGCTGCCCGAGCCGGATTGGCGGCCGGCGGCTTCCGGCCCGCCGGAACCCGCCCCGGACGTGTACCGGTTCCGCATCGACCAGCGCGGCGGGTCGGTCCAGCGGACCGGCCGCTGGGTCCTGCCGGAGCGGCTGGAGCTGCGCCCATCCTGGTGCGACGTCACGCTCGACCTGACCGAAGCGGTCATCACCCGCCCCCTGCTGCGGATCGACCTGAACATGCGCGGCGGTTCGCTGCTCCTGCTCACCGGCCGGGGCATGGTCGTGACCGCGAATGCCCTGGTCACGCGCTACACGGACCTGGAGATCGGCCCGGACCCCGAGCCGGGCGAGCCGGCCAGGCTGGTGGTGGAGCTGGCCGGCAAGATGCGCTACGGGTGGATCGGAGCGCGCCGGGCCAACCTCCGGTCTTAAGCCGAACGGGCCGCCATCATACCCTCGCATAACGCCGTGCCCTCGCGGAGGAAGAGCAGCGCAGTGTCCAGCCCCGCCTCCAGGTGCGTGCTGCTCCCGGTGGACATCAAGATGGTCACCCCGCCCTGGATAGCGGCGATGATCGCCGCCGCGGTGCGGGCCGCGTCCAGCCCCTGAGCGACCTGGCCGGACCGCTGCATGGCCGTGATGCCCGCCTGAACCGCGTCCTGCCATTGCGCGATGAGCTTCCCGGTCACGGCCCGGGCCGCGGGGGAGTGCCGCCCCAGTTCGGTGATCAGGGTGCCGAGCGGGCATCCCGCGCCCTGGTCGCGGTAGCGCCGCACGACCGCGTCGCGCCAGTCCTGCCAGGCTGCCCAGGAGGTGAGCTGGCCCAGGTACGGCTGCTGGTCATCCAGGACCCGTCCGGCCTCGTAGTCGGCCACTGCCAGCAGCAGCTCCTCGCGGCCGCCCGGGAAGTAGTGGAAGAGCTGCCCCTTGCTGGTCGCGGTGCGAACCAGCACGTCGTCCAGCGTGGTCCCGGCCACCCCATGGTCGCGGATCTCGGCGGCCGCGCCGTCCACGATCCGCTGCCGGGTCGTGGCTCCCTTAGTCGTCAGCATCCCGCCTCCGCCTTTGGACTTGCTGGTCCATTTTATATCGGCGACAGTGGCAGCCATGAAAGCGATCGTGGTAACCGAACTCGGCGGCCCGGATGTGCTCCAGCTGCGGGACCATCCTCGCCCGGTCCCGGGACCGGGCGAGATCGTGGCCGACGTGGGCGCGGCCGGGGTGAACTTCATGGACACCGGAGCGCGCCGGCCGGGCACGGCGGCCACGCGCGCCGTGCCGTTCGTGCCCGGTGTCGAGGGAGCCGGGCGGGTGGCCGCGCTGGGACCGGACGTCACCGGGATCGCGACCGGTGACCGGGTGGCCTGGGTGTATGCCCAGGGCAGCTACGCCGAGCAGGTCGTGCTGCCCGCATCAGCCGCCGTGCCGGTGCCCGGCGGCATCTCCGACGACGTCGCGGCCTCGGTCATGATGCAGGGCCTGTCCGCGAACCACTTCGCAGCCGAGGCCGCCCCGGTCCAGCCGGGCCAGACCGTGCTGGTCCACGCGGCCGCCGGCGGCCTGGGCCAGATCCTGGTGCAGCTGATCAAGCTGCGCGGCGCCCGGGTCATCGCGCTCGTCTCCCGCCCGGAGAAGGTAGCGGCCGCCCGCGCGGCGGGCAGCGACGAGGTCCTGGTGTCCGCCGGCGACCAGTTCGTCGCGCCGGTCCTCGAGCTGACCGGCGGGCAGGGCGTGGACACCGTCTTCGACGGCGGCGGGGAGACGACGTTCTGGGCATCGACCCGGGTCACCGCCCGGCACGGCACCGTGCTCTATTACGGCGCGGTCATCGGCGAGGTCCCGGTGGTGCCGCTGCGCGAGCTGCCGAACAGCATCAGGATCTGCTATCCGACCTTCTTCGATCACATCCCCACCCGCGAGGCGCTGCTGGCCCGCTCGGCCG
>JBAPYC010000104.1:0-33091 GCA_049284535.1 Streptosporangiaceae bacterium | reverse complement strand
GGCCAGGGCGGTCACCGCGCAGCCGTCCGGGACCAGGTCGCTGGCCCGGTCCGGGTAGGCGAAGAACGACACCGGGGCGCGGGCCCCGGCCAGCACGAGCTCCCTCGTGCATCCCAGATTCCCAGTGCCCCCAGACTCCTCAGTGCCTCCAAAATCCCCAGTGCTCCCGAACTTCCCGGTGTCCCCAGACTTCCCGGTGCTCTCGGACTTTCCAGTGCTCCCGGAGTTTCCAGTGCCTGCTAGCTGGGCCTCGGCCCGTTCGGCCAGGTAAGCCAGGCGCTCTACGGCCGGCAGGCCGGCGCCGCGTTCCATCCGGGCCGGGAACGCCTCGGCCAGCAGCCGGGCCCCGGTGGCGGCGCGGATCCGGCTGGCCGCCCGCAGCCCGCGCTCGGTCAGTGCGTTCCCGCCCAGCAAGAATGTGGTGGCCGGGCCGGGTGTGATTGGTGTGACTGGTGGGATGGGCCGGGATGGCGTGGGACGCGGCGGGGCGATCGCTCCCCCGTCGCTCCAGGACACATCGGCCGGGAGCACCAGCGTGGCGATCTGGCCGCGGGCGGCCGCCTCGACCGCCCGCATGGTGTCCCGGGCCAGGTCACGGGTGGTGCCGCTGGTGTGCACCCAGCCCGAGACGGTGCGGGCCAGGGCCTCGATGTCGGATTGCAGCGGCGCGTCGTAGCGGACGTGGCCGGTGGCGTGGGTGCCGACGATCACCACCATGGGGCTGCCGGCTCGCCGGGCGTTGTGCAGGTTGGCCAGCCCGTTGCCCAGGCCGGGCCCTAGGTGCAGCAGCACCGCGGCCGGCTTGCCGGCCATCCGCGCGTAGCCGTCGGCGGCCCCGGTGGCGACGCCCTCGAACAGGGTCAGCACGCCACGCAGCCGCGGCACCGCGTCCAGGGCGGCCACGAAGTGCATCTCGGAGGTGCCGGGATTCATGAAGCACACGTCCACGCCCGCGCCCACCAGGCTGGCCGCCAGGGCCCGGGCGCCATTCATCGGTTCCACGGGCTCGATGCTAGACCGCTACCGATGCTGGGCCCGCTTAGGCTGGCCAGATGATAAACGGGGACCAGATCGACGACATCGTCGCGACCGCGGTGGAACAGGGGCAGGCGCCGGGGGTGGTGGCCGCGGTGGCCCGGGGTGACGCCGCGCACGTGACCGCGGCCGGGGTGATGGCGGTGGGCGGGCCGCCAATGCAAGACAACACGATGCGGGACAGCACCGTGTTCCGGATCTCCTCCATCACCAAGCCGATCACGGCGGCGGTGATCCTGTCACTGATCGACGACGGCCTGCTGCGGCTGGACGAGCCGGTGGACACGCTGCTGCCGGAGCTGGCCGGGCGCCGGGTGGTGCGCCGCCCGGACGGGCCGCTGACCGACACCATTGTGGCCGAACGGGCGGTGTGCGTGCGGGACCTGCTCACGTTCACGTGGGGCTTTGGCATGCAGGGCGCCATGTTCATGGCCCCGTCCCCATGGCCGATCGTGGCCGCTGCCCAGGAGCGTGAACTAGCTTCGTTCGGCCCTCCGATGCCTGCCTCGACACCTGATCCGGACACCTTCATGGCCCGCCTCGGTGAGCTCCCGCTGCTGGCCCAGCCCGGTGAGCGCTGGCTCTATCAGGCCGGATCGCAGGTGCTCGGGGTGCTGGCCGCGCGGGCCGGCGGGGCGGCGTTCGAGGACGTGATGCGCGAGCGGGTCCTGGGGCCGCTGGGGATGGACGACACCGCGTTCTACGCGGCCGACACCGGGCGGCTGGCCACGGCGTACGAGAAGGGTGAGGTCAGTGATCCGCCGGATGGGCAGTGGTCCAAGCCGCCGCGGTTCCCGGATGGGGGCGGCGGACTGGTGTCGACGGCCGGGGACCTGCTGGCGTTCGGCCGGATGCTGCTGCGGGGCGGAGCCTCGGTGGTACCGGGTGGCGCCCCGGTGCTGCGGCCCGGGACCGTGGCCGAGATGACCCGCGATCAGCTGACCCCGGCTCAGCGGGCCGCAGTCTGGCCCGGGTTCAGCTTCCTGGAAGACCGCGGCTGGGGTTATGGCGTGTCCGTGCTGCCGGGCGGGGGGTACGGCTGGGAGGGCGGGCTGGGCACGGCCTGGTTCAACGTGCCGGAGCTTGACCTGACCGTGGTGGTGCTGACCCAGCGGGCCGCGGACGAGACCGGGATGCCCGCGGTGTGCGCCGATGTGCTCAGCGCCGCTGTGTTAAGCGCTGCCGTGCTCAGTGCTGCCACTGCCAGTCGGTGACCTCGGGGAGGTCCTCGCCCTGCTCGCGGGTGTAGGCGCGGGCCTCCAGGCGCTTGTCGGACATGAGCTGGCGGATATGGCCGGCCGAGTCCGCCAGGCCAGGCACCCGGTCGATGACGTCCATGACCAGGTGGTAGCGGTCCAGGTCGTTCATCATGACCATGTCGAAGGGCGTGGTGGTGGTGCCCTCCTCCTTGTACCCGCGGACGTGCATGTTGTCGTGGCCGCCGCGGCGGTAGGTCAGCCGGTGGATCAGCGACGGGTAGCCGTGGTAGGCGAAGATCACCGGCCGGTCGGTGGTGAACAGCGCGTCGAACTCGGCTTCCGGCATCCCATGGGGATGCTCGGTCTCGGGCTCCAGCCGCATCAGGTCGACCACGTTGACCACCCGCACCTTGAGGTCGGGCAGGTACTCGCGCAGCATGGAGACCGCGGCCAGGGTCTCCATGGTCGGGGTGTCGCCGCAGCAGGCCATGATCACGTCGGGCACGTCAGGGGCGTCGTTGGAGGCCCACTCCCAGATCCCGGCGCCGCGGGTGCAGTGGATGATCGCGTCCTCCATTGACAGCCACTGCCACTGCGGCTGCTTGCCGGCCACGATCACGTTGACGTAGTTCCGGGACCGCAGGCAGTGGTCGGCGGTGGAGAGCAGGGTGTTCGCGTCCGGTGGCAGGTAGACCCGGATGACCTCGGCCTTCTTGTTCACCACGTGATCGATGAAGCCGGGGTCCTGATGGCTGAAGCCGTTGTTGTCCTGCCGCCAGACCAGCGAGGAGAGCAGGTAGTTCAGCGACGCGATCGGGCGCCGCCACGGAATCTCGCGGGAGACCTTGACCCACTTGGCGTGCTGGTTGAACATCGAGTCGATGATGTGGATAAACGCCTCGTAGCAGTTGAACAGGCCGTGCCGGCCGGTGAGCAGGTAGCCCTCCAGCCAGCCCTCGCACATGTGCTCGCTGAGCACCTCCATGACCCGGCCGTCGGGGGCCAGGTGGTTGTCGCCGTCGATGATTTCGCCATCGAAGACCCGATTGGTCACCTCGAACACCGCGTCCAGCCGGTTCGAGGACGTCTCGTCCGGGCCCATCAGGCGGAACGAGGAAGGGTTAGCGCTGATCACGTCGCGCAGCCAGCTGGCCAGCACCTTGGTGTTCTCGCCGGATACGCCGCCCGGCTTGTCCACGGCCACGGCGTACTGGCGGAAGTCGGGCAGGTCCAGGTCGCGCAGGAGCAGACCGCCGTTGGCGTGCGGGTTGGCGCCCATCCGCCGGGTGCCTTCGGGCGCGAGCGCGGCCAGTTCGGGCACGAACCGGCCGTCGGCGTCGAACAGCTCGCCGGGCCGGTAGGAGTGCATCCACTCCTCCAGCTGCGCGAGGTGCTCCGGGTTGGTCCGGGCCGCGTCCAGCGGCACCTGGTGTGCTCGCCAGGTGCCCTCCACCGGCAGCCCGTCCACGAACTTGGGGCCGGTCCAGCCCTTGGGCGTCTTGAGCACGATGACCGGCCAGGCCGGCCGGGTGAGGTCCCCGTCCCGGCGGGCCCGGCGCTGGATGGCACGGATCTCGCCGATCACCGTGTCCATGGTCGCGGCCAGCTGCTGGTGCACCAGCTCGGGTTCGTCGCCCTCGACGGTGTGGACCGCGTAGCCGTAGCCGCGCAGCAGCGCGCCCAGCTCGTCGCCGGGGATGCGGGCCAGCACGGTCGGGTTGGCGATCTTGTACCCGTTCAGGTGCAGGATCGGCAGCACCGCCCCGTCCTGGCCTGGGTCCAGGAACTTGTTGGAGTGCCAGCTGCCGGCCAGCGGCCCGGTCTCGGCCTCGCCGTCGCCGATCACGCAGGCCACGATCAGGTCCGGGTTGTCGAAGGCGGCGCCATAGGCGTGCGCCACCGAGTAACCCAGCTCACCGCCCTCGTGGATGGAACCGGGCGTCTCGGGAGCGGCGTGCGAGGGGATGCCGCCGGGGAAGGAGAACTGCTTGAACAGCTTGGCCAGGCCGGCCTCGTCCTTGGTGATGTGCGGGTACAGCTCGGTGTAGGTGCCCTCGAGGTAGGTATTGGCCACGACGCCCGGGCCGCCGTGGCCCGGGCCGGTCACGTAGATAGCGTTCAGGTCCGAGTTCCTGATCACCCGGTTGAGGTGGGCGTAGATCAGGTTCAGCCCGGGCGTGGTGCCCCAGTGGCCGAGCAGCCGCGGCTTGATGTGCTCGGGCTTGAGCGGCTCGGTCAGCAGCGGGTTGCTGAGCAGGTAGATCTGCCCCACCGACAGGTAGTTAGCAGCGCGCCAATAGGCGTTGATGGCTTGCAGTTCGCTATCGCTTAGTGGTCCCTGCCCAGTCGTACGCTGCCCCGTCATAGGCTCATTGTGTCCCCTCCGGTCAAGGCCGCCGGCGGCGCGGTCGAGGGTTTACCGGGACGTCACCCCGCCGTAACTAGTTAGCACAGCACTAGTTCAGCACAGCACCAGTTCAGCGCAGCCTGCGCAGGTAGGGGTCCCTGGCTTGCGTGGGCGCCACGCTGACCCGGGCGTTGACCACGGCGGTGCCGTGTGGGCCGGCGATGACCGGGTTGAGCTCGAGCCCGGTCACCTCGGGCAGGTCATCGGCCAGCCGGGCCACCCGGAGCACGAGGCCGGCCACCGCATCGAGGTCGGCGCCGCGCTCGGTGAGCAGCGGCAGGGACCGGATGGAGCGGATGAGCTTGTCTGCGTCGGCGTCGGTCAGCGGCGTGAGCCGGGCCGAGCGGTCGGCGAGCAGCTCCGCGGACGGGCCGCCGAGCCCGAACCGGATCAGCGGGCCGAACGTGGGGTCGGCGCTCACCTGGACCATCACCTCCGCGCCCGGCGGGAGGTCCTCGTCGTCGGCCAGGGCGATGCCGTACAGGCGCAGCAGCTCGGCCGCGGTCTCGGGCGGGAGCGTGCCCCCTTCTGGGTGCTGGCCGAGGAAGCCGGCCAGGAGGGCGCGGGCGGCGGCCGGGCTGATGTCGGTGAAGGCGGGCAGGCGGCCGCGGGGTTCGGCCCGCCAGACGCCGTAACCGGCCGCGCGGGCCATAGCAGCCACCGCGGCCTCCGGGTCACCGTAGACCGGGACGCTGCCCTTTGAGGCGCTGCTCTTGGGGGCGCTGCCGTGGGGGGCGTCCAGCAGGCGGACCGACTCGGGCTGGTTGAGCAGCACCGCGGCCAGCGGCACGTCCACGTCGGCTGCGGCGATGGCATCGACCAGGTCACCGGTGGCGCTGGTCGGCAGGACGAGCGCGATCAGCGCGTTTACGTCGTCGCGGGCACCGACCTCCTCCAGGCAGCGCCGGAAGTCGGCCGCGGACACCGTGACCCGCGTCTCGACCGGGCCATGGGCGGTCAGCCCGAGCCCGGCGCAGGCCCGGACGGCCAGCTGGCCGGCCCCGCCCACGTTGGACACGATGCCGACGCATGTGCCGGCCGGGATGGGCTGGGTGGCGACCAGGGCGGTGGCCTCGATCAGCTCGCCGAAGCCATGCACGGTGATCACCCCGGCCTGCTCGAACAGGGCCTGCGCTAGCGGGGCATGCGGCCCGGCCAGCACGGTGAGCACGGGCATGGTCATGCTCACCCGGCGGGCGGTCCGGGCGAACTTGCGCGGGTTGCCGAACGACTCGATGTACAGCACGGCCAGCTTGGTCTGCCCGTCGTGCTCCCACCACAGCAGCATGTCGTTGCTGGAGACATCCAGCTTGTCGCCCACCGAGGCGAAGGAGGAGATGCCCAGGCCCAGCCGGGACAGCTGGTCCATCATCGCGAAGCCCAGGCCGCCGGACTGCACCACCAGGCCGGCCACGCCCGGCTGCGGGCAGGCGGCGGCGAAGGTGGCGTTCAGGCCGAGGCCGGGCACGGCCACGCCGAAGCAGTTCGGCCCGACCAGCCGCATGCCGTGCTGGCGGCAGGTGGCGAGCAGGCCGGCGTGCCCATCGGCGTCCAGATCGTCGGTGATCACCACGAGCGCCCGCACGCCGCGGCGGCCGCACGCTTCTGCCGCGTCGAGCACCTCCGGGGCCGGCACGGCGATCACGGCCAGGTCCACGGGCTCGGGCAGGTCCGCGGGAGAGGCCAGGGCGGCCAGGCCGGCGATCTGGGTGCCGGCCTGGGCCGCATGGGCGTTGACCACGTACAGCCGGCCGGTGTACCCGGCGGCACGGAGGTTGTCCAGGATGGCACGGCCCGCCGTGCCGGGCCGGCGGCTGGCCCCGATGACCACGACCGACTCCGGCGCCAGCACGTGCCGCAGGCTGGCCGCCTCGGCCCGGCGCTCCCTTTCGGCCGTGGCGTTCAGGTAGCTGTCCAGGGCGGTGCCCGCGCCCGCGTCCGGCAGCGGGAAGGTCAGCTCGTAGGTGCCCTCGGTGAACCGCCGGGTCACCGGCAGGCCGGCGTCGGAGAACACGTTCAGCATGGCCTGGTTCTCGGTCAGCGTGTTCGCGACAAACGTGGTGATGCCCTGGGCCCGCGCGTACGAGACCAGGTGTTCGAGGAGCAGCGTGGCGATGCCCCGGTGGTGCATGTTCTCGGCCACCGCGAAGGCGATCTCGGCCCGCCCGTTCGGCTTATCGTGCTCCTGGGCGTAGCTGGCGACGCCGACCACTTCTGGGCCGGCCCCGGGGGCATTCAGCAGCGCGAGCAGGGCGGCGCGGCCCGGCTCCGGCGGCTTGGCCACCCGCCGCGCCTCGGTCTCGGCCGCCAGCCGGCTCATGTTGAAGAACCGCATGTAGGTGTTGTCCGGGGACATGGCCGCGTGCATGGCCTTGACCGCGTCGAAGTCTTCCGGCCCGGCTGGCCTGATCTCAACCGTGGTGCCGTCGGCCAGCAGCGCGTACACGCCAGCGGCGGTCATAATGCTCCCATGGGAAATAAAGGTAACGCCGGGTCGATCGCTTCGATCGGATCGGCGGGCTCGATCCTGTCGATCGGGTCCACTGGGTCCATCTTGTCCATCGGGTCGGCGGGGTCGATTCTGTCGATCGGGTCGGCCGGATCGTTCGGCTGCCTGGTGTCGGTGGGCTCGTTCGCGAGCGCCGGTTCCATCATGTCAGGGCTGTCCCGGTGGTCGGTGCTGGCCTGGAAGGGGCAGTCCCGGCAGCGGTAATGTCTCAACCGTTATTTTCTGACCGTTGGCAGGACCTTCTCCCCAGGGCTCACAAACTCTATTGTCTTTGTCTAAGGCTCGGGGCTGGAGCAGGTGACTTTTGGAGAGGTAGGAAAAATGCCGGGAATTGTTGTCGGCGTGGACGGTTCCACTCATTCCCACAAGGCCCTGGCCTGGGCCGCGCAGGAGGCGGCGATCCGGAATGCGCCGCTGACCGTGCTCACCGTCCACCAGGCCGTGGTGGGTTATGCCGGCGGCCCGACCACCTACCCGGGTGACCAGGCGGAGACCGCGCAAGCCCGCGACGCGGCTCTGGCCGAGACGGAAAAAGTGCTGAGTGAGCTCAGCGGCGGCCGGCCGTCCGACGTCACCGTCACCGCGGTGCACGGGCTGCCCGCCCAGGAGCTGGTCGCGGCGTCAGAGGGCGCCGACCTGATCGTGGTCGGCTCACGCGGATCCGGCGGTTTCGCCCGGCTGCTGCTCGGCTCGGTCACCGCTCAGGTCGCCGAGCACGCGGCCTGCCCGGTCACCATCGTCCGCGGCTAGCATCGTCCGCGGCTAGCCGGAGTCACCAGGCGGGATTCACCTGCTCGCCACCGCACCAAATGCGGCGGATGGCCTGGGTGGCCTTGATGTCGTGCACCGGGTCGCCGTCGACGAGCACCAGGTCGGCGCGGCGGCCCTGCTCGATCACGCCGCGGTTGCCGAGCCCGAAGTAGCGGGCCGGCCGGCTAGTCGCGGCGCGGAGCGCGTCCACCGTGGTCAGGCCGGCGTCGACCAGCAGCTCGAGCTCGTGGTGCAGGCTGGCCCCGTGCCGGACGGCGCCGGGCCCGGCCACCTCGTTGGCGTCCGTGCCGGCCAGGATCGGCACGCCGGCCCGGTACATGGCGGTCACGCTGGCCTGAGCCGCGCCGTAGTCCAGCCCGGGCCGGGGCGCGGCTCCGGCCAGGGCCTCCATCATGGTCAGGGTGGGGATCAGGATCCGGTCGTCGGCCTTCGCGCGGGCCACGGCCGTCTCGTCGATAGCCTCGTCCAGCGGGACGTGGGTGAGCACACTGACCCCGGCCTGCTGGGCCTTGGTCACTGCCTCGAAGGCGGCGGCGTGGGCCACGGTGAGCTTGCCGTGCGCGCGGGCGCTCGCGACGAGCGCGTCCAGCGTGGCCTGGCTGTGGTCGGCGCCCGGGCTGCCCACCACCATCTTGATGTAGTCCGAGCCCTCGGTTACCCGGTCGGCCACCCACTGCTCCGCCTGGTCCGGGCCGGAGATGAGGGCCTCCGGGCGGTGCGGGATCATCTGGTCGTGCAGGCTGCCCGGCGCGATGGCGGATGTGCCCGCGCTGCGGAAGCGGGTCAGCCCGGACAGATCGCGCAGCGGGCCCGTCACCTCGGGGTCTGACCCCATGTCCAGGGCGAAGGTCACCCCGGCCGCGGCCAGCTGCTCCAGGTTCTGCCGGCGCAACAAGTGCACGTGGGCGTCGATGAGGCCGGGCAGCAGCGCCCCGCCCTCGCCGTCGATGACCTGCGCGCCGGACGGGTCAGACCCGATCCGGTCCCCCTCGATCACCACCGTGCCGGGCGGCTGCAGCTGCCGCCCGTCGAACACGCGCACGTTGGTCAGGGCGGTCTTGGAGCCCATAGGCACCTCCTCGGGGGTTCGGGTGGTCTAGTACCCGGCCGCGGCTGCGATATCCAGGCCGGCCGGGTCAGCGGCCCGCCAGGCGATGTGCTGGTCGGGCCGGACGAGCAGGTAGTCCGCGCAGGGGTAGCCCGGCGGGGCGGGGCGGACGGTGAGCGGGATGCCGGCGGCGGATGCGCGCTGCTGCAGGCCCGTGGTGGCTGGTGCTGTGGTGGCTGGTGCTGTGGTGGCTGGTGCTGTGTTCGGTGGGGTCAGCAGGGTGAAGCCTGGGCCAAGGTGATCGTAAAGGGAGGAGCCGTCGGGAAGCCACTGGTGGGGCAGCCGGGCGCCGGGGTCCGTACTTGGCGTGTAGGTGGTGGTGTCGCTGGTGGCTGTGTCGCCGGTGGCGGGACTGGGGCGGGGCTGGATGATCGGGGAGCCAGCGTAGGTGTAGCCCAGGACCAGGCCGAGGCTGTGGAACTCGGGGCGTTTGGCGGCCTGGATGGCGGCGGCGTCCCGCGGCAGCACGTCGGCCAGCACCCGCATGTTGGCCTCGGCGCTGGCCACGGTCTGCTCGACCACGCCGCGGCGCTCGGGCTCGTAGCTGTCCAGCAGGGCCGGGCCGCCCCAGCCGTTTTCGACGGCGGCGATCTTCCAGGCGATGTTGACCGCGTCGCCCACGCTGGTGTTGAAGCCGTGGCCGCCCCAGGGCGGGTTGACGTGCGCGCTCTCTCCCACCAGGAATACCCGGCGGTCGGCGAACCGGTCGGCGACCAGCATCCGCGCCGTCCACGGATCGGTGGCCAGGACCTGGTGCTCGACCGGGCGGCCGATCAGGCCGGCGAGCAGTTCGGCGGCGTGCGCCTCGCCGTAGGCCGGCTCGACGCCGGGCACGATGCCCCACCAGGTGCCGTCCAGGTCGAGGCGGCCGAGCAGGCCCGGGGTAGCGCCGATCACCCAGTACTGCACGGCCGGCCCCAGCGGAGTGTCCAGCCCGGGGGCGCGGAACACCATGTTGAAGTTGGGCCTGGGGTCACTGCGGCCGACGTACCGCGCGCCCGCCTGCTCGCGGGTTACGCCGGCGGCGCCGTCGCAGCCGAGCACGTAGCGGGCGGTGATCTGGTAGGGGTGACCGGCCGGGTCGCGGGCCGTGACGGTGACGTTGTCTGCGTCCTGGGCCAGCCCGGTGACTGCGTGGCCCAGCCGCAGGTCGACGCCTGCGCGGCCGGCCAGATGAGCCCGAAGGACCACTTCCACCACCGGCTGGGGCACCTGCTGGCCGCATTCGGCGAACTGGTCGTCGCGGGTGGTGACCAGACCAAACGCGCCGTCGAAGTCGGTGATCCTGGCGCCGGTCAGCGATTCGCAGAAGGTGACCCGCTGGGACCAGGCCACCGGCAGCGGGGCGGCCTTGCGCAGTTCGTCGGCCAGGCCCCAGCGGCGCAGGTGCTCCATGGTGCGGATGCTGGTGGTCTTGGCCCGGGGCCGCCGGTGCGAGACCTGGGCCCGGGGTTCCAGGACCACGCACGGCACGCCGTGCAGGCTGAGCTCGGCCGCGGCGGCCAGCCCAGCCGGCCCGCCGCCGGCCACGAGTACCGGAACGTCTGTCACGTGGGACATCCTGCCCTGTCGCGCGGCTTTGCCGGCATTTTGCGGTGCTATAACCCCGCGAAATGCCGGCAAAGCCAGGAGCATGTTACGGGAGTTGGGCGGGTGGCGGATGAGGGCGAGAGCGCGGGCTAGCGGGGCTTGCTGGGGTGGGGGCTGGTGCGCAGCCCGTTCGGCCTTATGGGCTGGAGGGGAATGTTCGGGGGTGGTTTCTTGTCGATACTCCTGCCGGTACTGGCGAAAAGTGAGGGAGACACGATGGCTACCGTCGAGCTGACGGCCGAGAACTTCAATTCGACGGTGACGGGCAGTGGCTTGGTCCTGGTCGACTTCTGGGCTGACTGGTGCGGGCCCTGCAAGATGTTCGGCCCGATCTTCGAGAAGGCGTCCGAGCAGCACCCCGGCGCGGTGTTCGGCAAGGTCGACACCGAGGCCGAGCCCGAGGTGGCGGCGACCTTCCAGATCAGCTCCATCCCGACGCTGATGATCATCCGGGACAACATCGTGCTGTTCTCCCAGCCCGGGGCGCTGCCCGAGGCTGCGCTCGAAGAGCTGATCACCAAGGCCGAAGCGCTGGACATGGACGAGGTCCGGGCCAGCATCGAGAGCGAAGAAGAGTCCGCTCAGGCTTAGGCCAGCACAGTTAGCTCAGCACAGTTAGCCCAGCACAGTTAGCTCAGCACCCGGCGGCGGAAGTTGCGCAGGCCGATGGCCAGGAACGCCGCGCCGAACGCGGCCACGACCGGGTAGATCACATACAGCTGCATGTGCGGGGCGTTGGTGAAGGCGGCCCGCATTCCCTCGTTGACGTAGATCAGCGGGTTGATCAGCACCAGGGTCTGCAGCCAGTGCCAGCCGCCGATGGTGACCGGGGCGAGTTTGGTCCAGGAGTAGTAGGTGCCGCCGAGGAACGTGATCGGCAAGATGATGAAGCCGAACATCAGCCCGATGTTGCGCGGCTCGAAGCTGGTGCCCAGGACCAGGCCCAGGCCGGCCATGGCCACGCAGGCCAGCGGTACGAACGTGACGATCAGCCACCAGTGCAGCGTCAGGTGAGCCTGCACGCCGGGCGCGTGCACGACCGAGGCGATGGGCAGCACGATGATCGCGGACAGCACGCCCTGGGCCGCGCCGGACAGCACCTTGGCCATGGCGACCAGCCAGATCGGGCACGGGGCCTGGACCCGGTCCTCGATTTCCCTGGTGAAGCCGAACTCCTGGGCCATGGACAGCGCGATGGACTGCACGCCCTGGAACATGACCGAGATCCCGACCACGCCCGGGACCAGGATGGTGGCAAAGGCGGACTGCTCGGCCGTGCCGCGGCCGCCGATGCCCTGGCCGATCTTGGGGAACACGTAGAGGAACACGAAGCAGAGCAGGAACGGCTGGATCAGCGTGCGCAGCACGAACTCCCAGAAGTGCTTGCGCACCACGACCACGTCACGCAGCATCAGGGCGCCGAGCGCGGTCCAGGAGGCCGCGGCGACCGAACGGGTTGGGCCGCCACCGATCCGGGGTGCCTGGCTTGCGGGCTGGCCGGCTGGGGCCTGGGTTTGCGTAGCCATCAGTCGCGTAGTTCCTTTCCGGTCAGGCTGATGAACACGGTCTCCAGGCTGGGCTCGGCGATCGACACATCGAGGAGCTCGAACCCGCCGCGTTCGGCGGCCAGGACGATGCGGGGTACCAGGCGGTCGCCGCCTTGGATGTGCAGCTCGAGCCGGTCGTCTCCGGTGGTGCGGGTGCGGGTGACGCCGTCCACGTCGTGGGCCAGCAGCTCGCCAAGCTTGGCGACGTCGCCGGTGGTGCCGACGGTGACGATGGTGTCGGCGCCGGTGCTCTGCTTGAGCGCGGCCGGGGTGTCCAGGGCCAGGATCTTGCCGTGGTCCATGATGGCCACCCGCTGGCAGAGCCGGTCCGCCTCCTCCATGTAGTGCGTGGTCAGCAGGATGGTCTGGCCCGCATCGTGCAGCTCGCCGAGCAGGTCCCACAGGGCCAGCCGGCTCTGCGGGTCCAGCCCAGCGGTGGGCTCGTCCAGGAACAGCACGGACGGCCGGTGGAAGATGGCCCGGGCCACCATCAGCCGCTGGGCCATGCCGCCGGACAGCGCGTACACCGAGGCCCTGGCCCAGCGGGACAGCTGGAACTGCTCGAGCAGCTCGGTGGCGGTCTGCTTGGAGGCCTTGGCGCCCATGCCGAACAGGCGGCCGTGGAAGTACAGGTTCTCCCACACGGTGAGCTGGCGGTCCAGGGTGTTCTGCTGGGAGACGATGCCGGTCATCTGCTTGACCAGGGCCGGGTGGGCGGCGACGTCGACCCCGCCGATGAGGGCGTGGCCGGAGGTCGGCACCACCCGGGTGGTGAGCATGCCGGCGGTGGTGGTCTTGCCCGCGCCGTTCGGGCCGAGGAGCCCGAAGATCTCCCCGGCCTGGACGTCCAGGTTGAGATGGTCTACCGCGGCGAAGTCGGTGTCCGGGTAGACCTTGGTCAGGTCTTCGGTGTGGATGACGGCGTCTGGGGTGGCCATAGTCCTTCCAGCGTATGGTCCCTGGCTGAGACCGGCTCGGTAGGGGCCAGTTTGGTGCTGGCTGGCTGGGGTTTGCTGGCCGGCTGGGGCTTGCTGGGCCACCAGGCGCGGTCGCCGAAGATGAGCAGGAGGGCGGGCACGAGCACTGTGCGGACGAGCAGGGTGTCGACCAGCACGCCGACGGCCACCGCGATGCCGACCTCGGCCACCGCCACGTCGGGCAGCTGGGCCAGGGCGGCGAAGGTGCCGGCCATGACCACGCCGGCCGCGGTGATCACGCCGCCGGTGACCGCGAGCCCGTGCAGGGTGCCGTTGCGGGTGCCGATCTTGCCGGCCTCCTCGCGGATCCGGGCGGACAGGAAGATGTTGTAGTCCACGCCGAGGGCGACCAGGAAGATGAAGATGTACAGCGGCAGCTGGGCCTCGATGCCGGAGTAGCCGAACGCGTACCGCCACAGCAGGCTGGACAGGCCGAACGCGGCGGCGAAGCTAAGCGCGGTGGTGGCGATCAGGACCAGCGGCGCCACGATGGCCCGCAGCAGCAGGCCGATGATGACCCCGATCACGGCCAGCACCAGCGGGATGAGCAGCACGGTGTCGTGCTGGGCGGCCTGGATGATGTCGCAGGCGACGGCGGGGTCACCGCCGACCAGGGAGCCGGGCGCTTGTGCGGCCAGGTTGCTGCGCAGGTCCTCGACGGCGGCGTAGCCGCGATCGCTGTAGGGCGGGACCGACAGGGTCACGTTGTAGCTCGTGTAGTGCTGAACCGGCCCGGCCAGGGTGATGGTGGCTACGTGTTCGGTGGCATGCGCGGCCGCCACAGCCTGGTTGGTCTCGGCGGGGGGCACGAGGACGGTCAGCGGCGCGTTGACCCCGGCGCCAAAGTGGGCGCTGAGCAGGTTCGACCCGGTGACGCTGCCGGGGCTGCCCTTGATCTCGGCCAGCGGGTTGTCGTTGATATGCAGCGAGGCCAGCCCGACGGCGCCCGCTCCCAGCAGCACCATTGCGGCCAGCGCGACCGGCACCGGGCGGCGGGCCACCCGGCGGCCGATGCCGGCCCACAGCCGGGACTCCTCGCGGCCGGCCTGGTGCTGGCGCGGGACCCGCGGCCAGAACGCGACCCGGCCGATGACCAGCAGCAGCGCGGGCAGGAAGGTGACCTGGGCCAGCAGAGCCGCGACGATGGCCACCGCGCCGACCGGGCCAAGGCCGTGCAGTGACGCCGATTGCGCGGCCAGCAGGCAGATCATGGCGCAGGTCACGGTGCCGGCCGAGGCCAGCAGCGTGGGCAAGGTGGCACGCAGGGCGGCGGCCATGGCCTGCTCGGTGGCGGCGCGGTGCCGCAGCTCCTCCCGGTAGCGGTGGATGAGCAGCAGCGCGTAGTCGGTGGCCGCGCCGAGGACCAGCACCCGCAGGATCGAGGCCGAGAGCGTGCTGACGGTGAGGCCGGCGTTGGCCAGCCCGTGCGCGGCGGCCTCGGCCACGACGATCGCGCCGAGCGCACCGAACAGCGGCAGCAGCCACAGCAGCGGGCTGCGGTAGACCACGATCAGGATGATCGTGATGATCACCAGCGCCGTGAGCAGCAGGGCGTCCTGGGCCTTTCCGCTGACGCCGCTGTCCGCGACGACCGCGGCGGAGCCGGTGACCGCGGCCTGCAGACCCGGGGTGGCCCCGGTGGCCTGGGTGCCAGTGGCCCGCGTGCCGGTGGCTTGGGTAACCGCCTGGCGGATGGCCTTGACGGCGGTGGTGTCGGTTTCGGTCTCGCTGCTGGCGGGGGTGGTGACGTTGGCGGTGAACGCGACAGCCTGGCCGTCGCGGGAGCGCTGGAGCGGGCCCGGGGCGCCGAGCCCGTGGATCTGGGCGCCCAGCCGGGCCACGGCGGCGCGGGCCGAGGCGGCTGCCTTCAGGTCCTGAGTTGTCAGGGCGGCGCCGGAGCGGGCCAGCACCACGGTGGCCGCGTCGGTGTCGGGCTGGGCCTGGGCATTGTGGGGCTGACCCTGCTGGATCTCGACGACGCGGGTGGAGGGAGCCGAGGCAGGCAGGTTGGCCGCGGCGGAGTTGTCGGTCGCGTCCGACAGCCCATGGGCCAGCGGGTACAGGGCCACGACCGCGAGCACCCAGACGATCACCAGCGGCCAGCGCAGGCGGCGCAGCGCGGTCGCCAGCCGGTCCGGGTGCTCCGGCGGGCCCTTAGGCGGGGGAGCAACGGCGTGGGGTGACATCGGGAAGGCTCCTTCCGGTCGGCTCATAACCCCAGCCTGGGCCGAGGCCGCGGCGCGGACATCGGCCCGGCGGGCTGATTCCGGCCGGCCACGGCATGAGCGTTCACCGGAGCGGCGGATGGGACGTCATACCGGTTTCATGCCGGAATTCATGCCAGGGCCGGCGGCCGGGGCGATGACCGGGCCGGCGGGCGCGGATGATAATGGCAGCATGCTGGGAGCTGCCGTGGTGGCGGCGCGAACGGCCGCGTTCGTGCTCGTCGGCTTCTTCGTCCTCGCTGCCGGTTGGCCGGGCACGGGCTACCGGGCGGCGGAGATCGCCGTGTACGCCCTGGCCGGGGTGCTCATGGCGGTGTGGACGGTGATGGCCAGCAGCCGGCCGGGCGGACGGCGCTTCGACGCCGGGCTGTCCTGGGTCCTGGGAGCGCTGGCGGTGGTCACCGCGGCCGGCGCGGGCCTGCCCTCCGGCGGCACGCTGGTCGTCCTCACCGTCATCGCCATGATCGCGACGGGCAGCCGCGCCAGCCTGGCCGCCGTCTGGATTACGACCGGACTCGCGGCCGCGGCGCTGATAGCGACCGGGGCGGCCTTCGGCGCACTGGGCTGGACGACCGTGGCGAACGTGGCCGCCTTGCTGGTGGGGCTGCTGGGGGGCTTCGGCAGGCGGACGTACCGGGTCCAGGCCGAGCAGAACGCCGTGCTGCTGGCCCAGGCCGAACAGCTCCGGCAGGAGCAGGCCCGGACGGCGACGCTGGACGAGCGGGCCAGGATCGCGCGGGAGATCCACGACGTGCTCGCCCACTCGCTCGGCGCGCTCGGCGTGCAGATCCAGCTGGCACAGGCCGTGCTGACCGACACCCACGACGAGGGCCGGGCGGTGGAACTCCTCGGCCAGGCACACCGGATGGCCACCGACGGGCTCGCCGAGACCCGGCGGGCCGTGCACGCCCTGCGCGGCCAGACCCCGCCGCTGCCGGAAGGGCTAGCCGGGCTGGGCGCCGACCATCAGCGCCGGCACGGCGCCCCGGTCACGGTCACGGTCACCGGCGAGGCGCACCCGCTGCCTCCCGACGCGGGGCTGGCGCTCACCCGGACCGCCCAGGAGGCGCTGGTCAACACGGCCAAGCACGCCCCGCATCAGCCCGTCGGCATCACGCTGGACTACGCCGAGGCCGGCACCACGCTGACCGTGAGCAGCCTGCTGGCCTCCGGCAAGGGGGCCGGACCCGAACTGGCCACCGTCAACGGCGGCTACGGGCTGGCCGGGATACGGGAACGGCTGCTGCTGCTGGAAGGCACGCTGAGTGCCGGGGTGGACGGCGGCGAGTGGGTCGTCACGGCGTGGGTGCCCCAGCGGCTGGGGCCAGAGCGGACGGGGCCAGAGCGGATGGGGCCAGAGCGAATGAGGGCGGAGTGAGCGGGGACGGGGCGGCGGAAGTGCTGCGGATCGTCGTGGCCGACGACCAGGCCAGCGTGCGGGAGGGGCTGGTGGCCTTGCTCGGCATGCTGCCCGGCATCGAGGTGACCGGGGCCGCCGCCGACGGCGAGCAGGCCCTGGAGCTGGTGGCCAGCCAGCAGCCCGATGCGATCCTGCTCGACCTGCACATGCCGGTGCTCGACGGCATCGCGGCGACCCGGCGGCTTACCGAGCAGCATCCCGGCGTCGCCGTCGTGGTGCTCACCACCTACGACGACGACGCCTCGATCCTGGCCGCGCTCCAGGCCGGCGCGCGGAGCTATCTGACCAAGGACGCTACCCGGGCCGACATCGCCCAGGCGCTTCGCAGCGCCGCGGCCGGGCTGTCGGTCCTGGACCCGGCCGTGCAGGCCCGGCTGCTGGCGGCCGCCTCCGCCGGGACGGCGGCGATAGGGGCGACGGGACCGATAGGGGCGGCGGGACCGATAGGGGCGGCGGGGGCGATGGGGGGAACGGGGCCGGCCATGGGGGTGCGGCCGGATCGGCTGCCTGACGGGCTGACCCAGCGGGAAGCGGAGATCCTGGGCATGATCGCCCGTGGCAAGACCAACCCGTCCATCGCCGCCGAGCTGTTCCTGTCCAACCACACGGTCAAGAGCCACATCAACCGGATCTTCGCCAAGACCGGCTCGGCCGACCGCACCGCCGCCATCCGCTACGCCCGCGAGCACGGGCTGGGATGACCTCCCCCGTTACTGGTGGGCCCTACCGGTGAGCAGCGACCAGGGCGGCGTGGATCCTGGCGACACCGGCCACCGTGCCGGCCTCGTCCTCGAACGGCCCGTAGGGGGTGCCGTAGACCGGAGTACCCGGCTCCTGGCGCCAGCTTTCGGCGACTGGCCCGGCGTCGACGGCGTCGTAACCGATCGAGTCCAGGTACTCGGTCACCGTGGCCTTGGCGCCCTGATCGTCGCCCGAGATGGGCAGGGCGCTGCGGTCCGGCGACCCGGATGGCCGGGCCAGCGAGAGCAGGTGCTTGAAGAAGATGTTGTTGAACGCCTTGACCACGTGACCGTCGGGCAGGTCGCGCTGGAGCAGGCCACTGCTGGTCAGCGCGCCGATGTTGAGCTCTTTGATCTGCCCGTCGCGCTCCGGGTAGTAGTTCCCGGTATCGATGACGGTCTTGCCCGCCAGCGCCTTGAGCGGAAGGTCGGTGAAGGCCTTGACCGGGACGCTGACCACCACCAGGTCGCCGGCGGCGGCGGCCTGCTCGGCGGTGCCGGCGGTGGCAAGCGGGCCGAGTTCGGCCGCGAGTTCTTCGAGTGTTTCCGGGCCGCGGGAGTTGCTCAGTACCACGTGGTACCCGGCGGCCACACTCAGCCGGGCCACGGTACCGCCGATCATCCCGCTGCCGATGATGCCTACGGTTGCCATGGACGGGCAACCCCGGGCACCCCCCGATCCATTCCATGGGGGTGCCCGGGGACGTGGTGTCCCTAAGTCAGCCCGTGGTGTCCCTCGGTCAGCCCGTGGTGTCCCTGGGTCAGGGGGCGTCCTGGCGGGTGGTCTCGCTGTCCGGGGCGAACAGGACCTCCGGGGCGAACACGGCCTCCAGCTCGCGCAGTTCTCCGGTGGCCTGGTCGGCGCCTGCGCCGGCGACCGGCCGCGGGCGCAGGGTCACGTAGCTGACCAGCACCCCCGCGGCCAGCAGCGCGATGGTGAGCCACAGCCCAGTGTGGTAGCCGTCCACGAAGGCCTGCGCGGGGCTGGCACCGGCCCGCAGTGAGGCGCTCTGCCGGGTCCGCAGCACCGCACCCACGATCGTGATGCCGAGCAGCCCGGCCACTTCGCGGGAGGCGTTCAGCAGCGCCGAGGCGATGCCGGTCCGGGCAGCGGGGATAGCGCGCATGCTCGCGTTGGTCAGCGGCACGTTCATCAGGCCGACGCCCGCGCCAAACAGCATGAACCCGGGCAGCAGCTCGGTGTAGCTGACGCTGCGGCCGAGCCGGGCGAACAGGACCAGGCCGATGACCATGAGCAGCAGCCCGGCCGCCACCGAGCGGTTTGCCCCGATCCTGGCCTCGACCCGGGACGCGAGCATCGCGAACACCGCCACGCACAGCGCCATCGGCACGAAGGCCAGACCCGCCCTGGTGGGCGAGAAGCCCAGGATCTCCTGCAGGTACAGCGAGGTGAAGAAGTAGATGCCGAGGATGCCGAAGGACCAGATCATCTGAGTGCCGGTGCCGCCGCTGAACTCCCGGCGGCGGAACATGCTCAGCGGCACCATGGGGTCGGCGGACCGGGACTCGATGATGCCAAAGGCCGCGGCCGAGGCGGCGGCCACGGCGAAGGCGGCCAGGATGACTGGCGAGGTCCAGCCGCGAACTTCTCCCTCGATCAGCGCGTAGGTCAGCGCGAACAGCGCCAGCGCCGAGGTGACCAGGCCCGGCACGTCGAGCCGGCGGACGGCGGAGGACTCCCGGGACTCGGCCACGTAGAAGACGGCGAGGGCGAAGGCGATCACGCCCACCGGCACGTTGATCAGGAAGATCCAGCCCCAGTGCAGGTGCTGGCTGATCAGGCCGCCGAGCACCGGGCCGAGGGCCAGGGCCATGGCGCCGGCCGCGGCCCAGATCCCGATGGCCATGCTGCGCTCGCGGACGTTGGTGAACGTGGCCATGATGATGGCCAGCGTGGTCGGCATCAGCATCGCCGCGCCGACACCCTGGACCGCCCGGGCGGCGATCAGCACGTCCCCGCTGCCCGTCAGCCCGGCGGCCAGCGAGGACAGGGTGAACAGGGCCATGCCCACGAGGAACAGCCTTCGCCGCCCGTAGACGTCGGCCAGCCGGCCGCCGGCCAGCAGCAGGCCGGCCAGGGTGAGCAGGTAGCTGCTGACCACCCATTCCAGACCCGACACCGACAGGTGCAGGCTGTGCTGGATGGTCGGGATCGCGACGTTGATGATGTTGTTGTCGAGGTAGGTCATGAAGGCGGCCAGGCTCACGGCCGCCAGCGCCCACCACCGCCTGGAGTCCCGCTGCTCCCCGGCGGGACTGGCCGGCCCGGATCTGGCCGGCCCGGTGCTGGATGACGCAGCACTGGATGACGCAGCACTGGATGACACGGCGATTGTCCTTTCCCCTGAAGGTCATGTACGTCGTACCTGTATGTCGTACTTATACGTCGTACAGGTACGGTGTACATCCTTACTTGTACGCTGTATAGTTGTCAAGTGATGAGTACAGAACCCCAGCCGGAAGGGCCAGAAGGCCGGTCACGGCTCAGCAAGCGCACGGTGACCGACCGCGCGCTCAAGCTCGCCGACGCCGACGGGCTCGACGCGCTGACCATCCGCAAGCTCGCGCAGGATCTGGGCGTGACCCCGATGGCTCTGTACTGGCACTTCCGCAGCAAGGAAGACCTGCTCGAAGGGGTGTCCGAGCAGGTCTGGGGCGAGCTCGACCTGGACGTCGACCCGGAAGCGCCGTGGTGGGCCCAGGTCCGGGGACTACTGGAATCCCTGGTGAGCGTGCTGCGGGCGCATCCGGCCGCCCCGCAGCTGTTCCTGGAGCACGAGAAGCGAAATGAGGCGGCTCTGCGCGCCACCGAGACCACCCTGGAGATCTTGCGGAAGGCCGGCTTCGGCCCCAAGCACGCCAGCACGCTCGCCCGCAGCGGGCTGTGGACGGGGATCACGCTGGTCATGAGCGAGCCCGGCTACTACCCCGAGCTGCCGGCCGAGGCCCGGGCCGAGAAGCAGCGGCGCGACCAGATCGAGCTGGCCCTGCTGCCCGTAGCCAGGTACCCGCGGCTGGTGGAGTGCGCGGAGCCGATGAGCGTGGACGACCCGGAATTCCACTACCGGCTCGGCATCGACGTATTCATCGACGGGATCAAGGCCGCCGCCGGCCATCCGTCCTCGGCAGACTGACCCGGCCGGGCCGGCTAGAGCGGGCCAGTTAGAGCGGGCCAGTTAGAGCGGGTAGGCGTAGCGGATGAACCCGCTGTATGTCGCCACCTTGTCATAGAGGACACGAGCCCGGGCGTTGCTCTCCTGAGTGTGCCAGTAGTACCGGACCGCGCCGCGATTGCGGGCCACCGCGGCTACCGCGTCGATCAGCGCCCGGGCCGCGCCGCGGCCGCGCGCCTCCTCGGCCACGAACAGGTCCTGCAGGTAACAAGCCTCCCCGGACCAGAATGCGGGGTGAAACAGATAGTGCGCGATGCCGACCAGCGTCCCGTTCAGCCGGGCGCCCAGGCCGAGCAGCTCGGTCCCGGCCGCCAACCGCTGCCAGGTCTGCTCGTAGGCCTCATCCGGCATCGGGTCCCGGTAGAACTCCTTGTAGCCGCGGGCCAGGAGTTCCCAGGCCGCCCGGTCCCCAGGGCGCAGCGCGTCGATCTCGACCATGGCGTCATCCTCACACGCCAGCGCCGTAATCGCGGGGCAGACAAGCGGCGGCTCTCGTTAGGGTGAAGCCATGAGGTGGCAGCGCTCATGAGGGCCACGATGATGCTTGCCGACCATGCGCAAGTCGCGGACGGCAAGCTGTTCATATCCGGCGCCGGCTGGTCGACCTGCGGTCCCGGGGCGGCGCCGTGCTCGGTCGCGGTGATCTTCCACGTGCCGTGGCAGGAGACCGACCGGCGGACCGACTTCTCGCTCCGCCTCATCGACTCCGGCGGCCGCGCTGTCGTCCAGCCGGGAGCGCAAGACGGCATGCCCGTTCAGGTCAATGGGCACTTCGAGGCGCGCCGGGCGCCGGAGATGGCGCCCGGCACCGAGCTCAACGTGCCGATGAGCTTCAATATCGTGCTGCAGCTCGAGCCGTCCACGCGATACAGCTGGGTGCTCGAGATCGAGGGCCAGACCGAGGACTCCTGGCAGGTCACGTTCGCCACCCGGCAGGCTCAGGGCGTGCCCGGTACGCCTAGTTTCCGCTAGCCCTCAGGGGCCCCGGGAGCCTCACGCCTGGGTCAGGTCTGCCTCGAACTCCACCGTGACCTCGTCGGCGACCTTGAGCGCGCCGAAGAACCCGACATAGGGCTTGATCCCGAGCGCGGTCTGCTGCACCGTGCCCGAACCCCGGTAGCGGCCGGGCCCGGGCTCGGTCACCTGCAGCCGGACCGGGGCCGACGTGCCGTTCAGCGACAGGGTGCCCTCGACGGCGTCGCCGACGGCGTCGCCGCCGGCACCCCCGCTGGCAGCGGAGCGCACGACGCGGGAGGACGTGAACGTGGCCGTGCCGGTGCCGAGCAGCCCGGTCATGGTCTTGCGGATCTCGCGGCGGTCCCGGTCCGACAGCGGCTTGGCCCCGCCGCGGCCCTCGCGGACCTCGATCGAGCCGAGGTCGAGCTCGGCCCGGACGGTGGCAGCGGTGACGCCGCCGGCGTCCTCGCCATCTTTGCCGTCCTCGGGGGGCACCTCGACCTGCGCCGACCAGCGGGTGACCTCGAGGGTCAGGTCGTGCCCGGCCCGCGCGGCGAAGCCGATCCGGGTCGTCTTGATGAGCACGCGCCCGGCGCCCGGGCCGAGGGTGAAGGTTCCTGTCATGTCAGCCACGGGCCAACCGTAGGCCCTCGGGCGCGATGCGGTCCATCGCGGCCTGGGACCGGACGCCAGATTGACCGGGTTTGCGGGGATCTCACGCAATTCCGTACGCTGCCGGAATTGCGTACTGACATTATCCGGGTAAAAAGACCGAAATTGGTGTTGTTAATAAGCATTGACAGCTGATTAAGGCAGCGGGAAGTCGCCGAACAGCTCTCGAATGCGGCGCAAATCACGCAGGCGGGGCTCGGTGGCGCCGCCGACCCAGCGGCTTACCGTCTTGACCGATACGCCCAGTTGCCTGGCCGCGACCTCCATGGTCATTCCCTCGCGGCGGAGCACCCCGGCCATCCAGTCGGCGAAAGCCGTCTCCTCAGGCTCCTCCCCCAGGCCGGCGTAGCCGTCCCGGCCGCTCACGGCCGATTCCATGCCTACCGCCTGGGACTTCAGCAGCGAGGCAAGCGCGTCGATGCCGGCGGGCGAGCTGACCGCTGCCCCCGAGCGCAGCACGTCGACTTCGACGTGGTCCGGGAAGATGCGGAAGGACACGTTGATGGCACCGGTCGGGCCGGCCGCCTCGAGCAGCGCGTGGGCCACGGTCTCGCCCACATTGCGGTTGTCCTCCTCGGACAGCGGTGACTGCGCCAGGCAGCGCTTGACGAAGTCCCTGACGTCGGGGATGGACGACGGGCGTGCCGGAAAAGTTTGCGACAGGACCACGACAGGTACAACTTCAATGTTGTCGCTGATCAAGTCGGCCGGCTTCTCCACCGCCACCCCGCCTCCACACTGGTGAGCCGCTCACGGGAACTGCCCGATGCGGGCAGTCACCGGGTATGACTAAGAGAGTACGTGGAAAAAGGGCCCGAAGACGAGCGAGATCGGGCAGACATATGTGTCTTTGGCCAGTTAGACATAAGTGTCTACGCGAAGACTCATCTGTCTTGAGATCTCAATCGGACAGGAATAGTCTGTTGTAACCGGTGAGGGCTGCGCAGTCTTTCGCCGGCCGTTAAGAGCATGATGAGCGGTGGGAGCGCCGGCATACCTCGTCGGCAACCGGACTGGGACATGCCGAGAATGGTCTCGCGTGACCCAGCGGTACCGCATAGCCGGCTTCGGGGGGTTTTTGTATACCGCCCGTTCGGACCGCCTCATGCCCCCGCGCGATCGGTGCATAAGCGAGATCTGGGTATGCCCACCGGGCGCTCTCGCGCGTCAACGTCCCGCTCGCGCCGTACCTTAACCGCGGCGCCCGCCCGTGCGGGCTGCCTAGCAAAGGGGTGGCCGCTATGACGCAGGCCGCAGACGAGCCTGTTCTGCACATTCTCTGGATTAACGCGGGCCTTTCCTGTGACGGGGACTCGGTGGCGCTGACTGCCGCGACCCAGCCCAGCATCGAGGAGATCGTGCTCGGCGCGCTGCCAGGATTGCCTAAGGTTGCGGTGCACTGGCCGCTGATCGACTTCGAGTGCGGCCCGGAACAGGGAGCCGACACCTTCATCGAGTGGTGGTTCAAGGCCGACCGGGGTGAACTGGACCCGTTCGTCCTGGTGATCGAGGGCTCGATCCCGAACGAGGCCATCAAGTCCGAGGGTTACTGGTGCGGCTTCGGCAACGACCCGGCGACGGGCCAGCCGATTACCACCAGCGAGTGGCTGGACCGGCTGGCGCCCAAGGCCACCGCGATCCTGGCCGTCGGCACCTGCGCCACCTACGGCGGCATCCACGCCATGGCCGGCAACCCGACCGGGGCCATGGGCGTGCCGGACTACCTGGGCTGGGACTGGACGTCCAAGGCCGGGCTGCCCATCGTCTGCGTGCCCGGCTGCCCGATCCAGCCGGACAACCTGTCCGAGACCATCCTGTACCTGCTGTACCAGGTGGCCGGCCAGGCGCCGATGATCCCGCTGGACGAGGCGCTGCGGCCCAAGTGGCTGTTCGAGCAGACGGTGCACCAGGGCTGCGACCGGGCCGGCTACTACGAGGAAGGCGAGTTCGCCACCGAATACGGCTCCCAGCGCTGCCTGGTCAAGCTGGGCTGCTGGGGCCCGGTGGTCAAGTGCAACGTCCCCAAGCGCGGCTGGATCAACGGCGTGGGCGGCTGCCCGAACGTCGGCGGCATCTGCATCGCGTGCACGATGCCGGGATTCCCGGACAAGTTCATGCCGTTCATGGACAAGCCGCCGGGCGCCACGGTCTCCACCACCGCCAGCGGCATGTACGGCACGGTCATACGCAGCCTCAGGAGCTTCACCGCCAAGACAGCGGACAAGGAGCCGAAGTGGCGCGCGAAGGGTTCTGAGCTCCGCACCGGCTACGAGAAGACGTGGTAACACGATGACAACCGCACCTGAGAAGGACCAGGCCGCCAGCGCGGCTACACCCGAGCTCACCGAGATGACCTGGGATCCGATCACCAGGATCGTCGGCAGCCTCGGGATTTACACCAAGATCGACTTCAAGGCCAAGACGGTCGCGGAGTGCCACAGCACCTCCTCGATCTTCCGCGGCTACAGCATCTTCATGAAGGGCAAGGACCCGCGCGACGCCCACTTCATCACCAGCCGGATCTGCGGGATCTGCGGAGACAACCACGCCACCTGCTCGGTCTACAACCAGAACATGGCCTACGGGGTCCGGCCGCCGCACCTGGGCGAGTGGATCATCAACCTGGGCGAGGCCGCGGAGTACATGTTCGACCACAACATCTTCCAGGAGAACCTGGTCGGGGTGGACTTCTGCGAGAAGATGGTCGCCGAGACCAACCCGGGCGTGCTGGAGCAGGCCAACCACACCGAGGCGCCGCACGCGGGCGAGCACGGCTACCGCACCATCGGCGACATCATGCGCTCGCTGAACCCGCTGGAAGGCGAGTTCTACCGCGAGGCGCTGCAGGTCAGCCGGTCCACCCGGGAGATGTTCTGCCTGATGGAGGGGCGGCACGTACACCCCTCCACGCTGTACCCCGGCGGGGTCGGCACGGTGGCCACCGTGCAGCTGTTCACCGACTACCTGACCCGGCTGATGCGCTACGTGGAGTTCATGAAGCGCGTGGTGCCGATGCACGACGACCTGTTCGACTTCTTCTACGAGGCGCTGCCGGGGTACGAGGAAGTCGGCCGGCGGCGGGTGCTGCTGGGCTGCTGGGGCAGCCTGAACGACCCGAATTACTGCGACTTCACCTACCGGAACATGGCCGACTGGGGCCGCAAGATGTTCGTGACCCCGGGCGTGGTGGTGGACGGCAAACTGGTCACGACCAGCCTGGTCGACATCAACCTGGGCATCCGGATCCTGCTCGGTCACTCGTACTACGAGGACTGGGAAGACAAGGAAATGTTCGTCACCCACGACGAGCTCGGCAACCCGGTCGACCGGCGGCACCCGTGGAACCAGCACACCATCCCCAAGCCGCAAAAGCGCGACTTCGACAACGCCTACAGCTGGACCATGTCGCCGCGCTGGTTCGACGGCAAGGACTACCTGCCGCTGGACACCGGCGGCGGCCCCATCGCCCGGCTGTGGTCGACGGCCCTGGCCGGGCTGGTCGACTGCGGGTACGTGCAGTCCACCGGGCACAGCGTGAAGATCAACCTGCCGCGGACCATGTCCCGGCCGGAAACCACCTTTGAGTGGAAGATCCCGGTGGACAAGCAGGGCCAGCCGCTGTCCAACGCCATCGAGCGGGACCGGGCCCGGACCTACTTCCAGGCTTATTCGGCCGGGGTCGCGCTGTACTTCGTGGAGCAGGCGCTGGCCGAGATCCGCGCCGGGCGGACCAAGACCTGGGAGTCGTTCAGCGTGCCCGACGAGGCGTTCAGCTGCGGGTTCACCGAAGCGGTGCGCGGCGTGCTGTCGCACCACATGGTGATCAAGGAAGGCAAGATCGCGAACTACCACCCGTACCCGCCGACGCCATGGAACGGCAGCGTCCGCGACGTCTACGGGACGCCCGGGCCATACGAGGACGCGGTGCAGAACACGCCGATCTTCGAGGAGAACACGCCGGATAACTTCAAGGGCATCGACATCATGCGGGCCGTGCGCAGCTTCGACCCGTGCCTGCCGTGCGGCGTGCACATGTACCTGGGCGGCGGCAAGGTGCTCAAGACGGCGCACTCGCCCACCGGAGTGACGCTGGCCATGTGAGCCTGGGGGCGGGCCGGCCTGGCCGGGCCGCCCCCAGGACCAACGCCAGCCCAGGACCAATTCCAGCCCAGGACCATTCCAGGGAGAGCCGATGGCTGCTGGCCATAACGGGCAGGACCCGGCACAGGCCGCGGGCGAGCGGATCGAGACGCTGCTGGCCGAGCTGCGCGCGCAGGCCGGCCCGCAGCTGGCCGGGACGGCAGAAGAACTCGTGAGCTGCCTGGTCGAGCTGTACGGCGCCGGGCTGGCCCAGATCGCCGGGATCATCGGCGCGGACGCCGAGGCGGGCCCGCGGCTGATGCAGCAGATGGTGGCCGATCCGCTGGTGGAAAGCCTGCTGCTGCTCCACGACCTGCACCCGTACGACATCGGCGCCCGGGTCCTGCGGGCTGTCGATGAGGTCATGCCCCAGTTCGGCGCCAGCGCCGGGACCGTAGAGTTCCTCGGCCTAGACGAGACCGGCGTGATCCGGCTCCGGCTGGAACGCACCGGCGGGCACGGCTGCGGGACGGCGCCGGCGGAGACCGTGCAGGCCGCGATCGAGCAGGCGGCCGCGGCCGCGGCACCCGAGGCGGCCGGGGTGCAGACCGAGGTGGCTGAGGCTCCCGTGGAACTTCCGCTGCTGCAGATCATGAAGCGCCCGGCCGGGCTCGGCGGCGCCCGGTGACAACTGGCGGCCTGCGGCGTTTCGTCCGGCGGCCGGGCGGGCCCGTCCCGGCGGTTGCTGGCCCGGCGGGTGCGGTGCCCGGGAGGGCGGTTCCGGGGGGTGCGGTGCCGGGGAGGGCGGTTCCGGACCCGCCGCCGGTGGGGAGTGCCCCGCCCGTTCCGGATATTCTGGCTGGCCGGAGCCAGGGGGCTCGGGCGGCGCAGGAGCCGGACGGGACCGAACGCTGCGAGATGTGCCGGGAGGTGCTCGGCGACCGGCACGGGCACCTGGTGGACACCGACAAGCGCTCGATCGCGTGCGCCTGCCGGCCCTGCTACCTGCTGTTCACTCATCAGGGCGCGGCCGGGGGGCGGTACAAGGCGATACCCGAGCGGGTGGTCCACGACCCGGAGCGGCCGCTGACCGACATGGACTGGAACGAGCTGCAGATCCCGGTGGCGATGGCCTTCTTCTTCTACAACTCGGCGCTCGACCGGGTGGTGGCAGGCTACCCCAGCCCGGCCGGGCCGACCGAGTGCGAGCTCGACCTGGCCGCCTGGGACCGGCTGGCCGCCACTTACCCGCTGCTGGCCTCGATGGCGCCCGACACCGAAGCCATCCTGGTCAACCGGACCAACGACGAGGTGTTCCTGATTCCCATCGACGAGTGCTACTCGCTGATCGGCGAGCTGCGGATGAAGTGGCAGGGCTTCGACGGCGGCGACGAGGTCCGCGAGGCACTGGCCACGTTCCTGGCCGGCCTGCGGCGCCGCGCCGTCATCGGCGAATGGGAGCGCGGCTGACATGGCCGACCTGATCTTCGGGTGTACCGGCGCGACCGCGGAGAAGTACGCGGTCACGCCGACCCTGTCCTTTCAGCTGACCATTACCGAGCGCTCCGGCGTGCGGATACACGCGATCGCGCTGCGCTGCCAGATCCGGATCGAGCCGCACCGGCGGCGGTACTCCGCTTCGGAGGCCGAGCGCCTGCATGACCTGTTCGGCGACCCATCGCGGTGGGCCGACACGGTCAAGCCGATCCAGCTGGCCACGCTCACCGCGATGGTGCCCACCTTCACCGCGGTGACCGAGATCGAGCTGCCGGTGCCGTGCACGTACGACCTGGAGGTCGCCTCGGCCCGGTACCTGTACGGCCTGGAGGACGGCACCGTCCCGCTGATCATGCTGTTCAGCGGGACCGTGTTCGTGGCCACCGACGAGGGCTTCTCGGTCGAGCTGGTGCCGTGGAGCGCCGAGGCCACCTACCGGATGCCGGTGAGCGTGTGGCGGGAGCTGGTCGACGCGCACTTCCCCGGCCGGGCCTGGCTGGGCCTAGGCCGGGACACCGTGGACGCGCTGGCCGCCTACAAGGCCACGCACGCGCTGCCCACCTGGGACGCGACCGTGGCGGCCCTGTTGTCGGCAAGTAGGGAGCTGTCAGCCAGCGGGGAGCCGGCGCCGGACCCAGATGCTGACCCGGAGGCGAGGCGGCCGTGAGCCTGGACGCCGTACGGAGCATCGCCGACGCGGTGCTCTACGAGGGCTACATCCTCTACCCGTACCGGGCCTCGTCGCAGAAGAACCAGAGCCGGTGGCAGTTCGGCGTGCTGATGGCTCCGGCGTATGCCGCCGCCGATCCGTCGGAGACCAGCTTCAGTCAGTACGAGTGCGTGCTGGAGCACACCGGCTCGCCCGAGCTGACCGTGCTGGTGCGCTTCCTGCAAGTGCAGCGGCGGACCGCGGGTTCTGGCTCGGGCTCGGGTGAGGCCTGGGATGAGGCGGTGGAGCAGGAGGTCGGGTTCACCCTGACCCCGGCCGAACTGCTGGGCGGCGGGCGCACCGAGGAGTTCACCGTGCCCGGCGGGGAGGAGCTGGACGCGGGCGGGGAGGGCGGCGCGGCGGTGCGGCGGCGCGCGCCGCTGACCGGTGCAATCGCGGTCCAGGCCACGGAGGTGTTCGGGCCGTGGCGGGCGCTGCGGCTGCGGATCCGGGTGGAGAACCGGACGGAAGGCGATGCTCCGGCCCGGCGGGAGGACGCGCTGCCGTCGGCGCTGGTCGCGGCGCACGCCATCGTGTCCATCACGGGCGGGGATTTCATCTCCATGACCGACCCGCCCGAGTGGGCCCGGCCGGCCGTGGCCGAGTGCGAGAACGCCGTCGGGTGGCCGGTGCTGGCCGACCCGGACGGCGGCCGGGACGTCATGCTGTGCTCGCCGATCATCTTGTACGACCACCCCGAGCTGGCGCCGGAGAGCGCGGGTGAGCTCTACGACGGCACCGAGATCGACGAGATCCTCACGCTGCGCACGCTGGCGCTGACCGAAGAGGAGAAGGCGGAGGCCCGGGCCACCGATCCCCGGGCGGCGGCCCTGATCGACCGGGTCGAGTCGATGGACCCGCAGGCGATGGCCCGGCTGCACGGAACGATCCGGCCGGCCCGCGGCGCGGGTGGGGGCGGGGTCGGGACCGACCTAACCGGCGGGCTGGGCGAGCTGGACTCCGAACCGCTGCTCAACCCCGACGTGCCGTGGTGGGATCCGGGCGCGGACGCGTCGGTGTCGCCGGATACCGACTCGGTGACCATCGCCGGGCAGCAGGTGGCGCGGGGCAGCCGGGTGCGGCTGCGGCCGGGCGCGCGCCGGGCCGACGCCCAGGACATGTTCCTGATCGGCCGGGTCGCCGAGGTCCAGGCCGTGCTGCTGGACGTGGACGACAACCCCTACCTGGCCGTGTCGCTGGCCGACGAGCCGGACGAGGACATCAGGATCGCCCACGGCCGCTTCCTGTACTTTTCCACCGACGAGGTCGAGCCGTGCGAGGGCTCCTCGTGACCGGGCCAGCAGCGACCGAGTCTGCTGTGACCGGCCGGACTCTGGTGGCGGGCGTGGGCAACGTGTTCCAGAGCGACGACGCTTTCGGTGTGGAGGTGGTCCGGCTGCTGGCCGAGCAGCCGATGCCCGCGGGGGTGGAGCTGCGTGACTTCGGCATCCGCGGCGTGCATCTGGTCTATGAGCTGCTCAACGGGTGCGACCTGTTCGTGCTGATCGACGCGGCGCCGCGGGGCGAGGCGCCGGGCACGGTCAGCGTGATCGAGGCCGAGCTGCCCGAGCCCGACCCGAGCCGGAGCATCATCGACGCGCACAGCCTGGCTCCAGACGACATCTTCGCGCTGCTCTCCACGCTCGGCGGCCGCCCCGGACGCAGCCTGGTGGTGGCCTGCGAGCCTGCCGACGTCGGCCCCGGCATGGGCCTGTCCGAGCCGGTCGAGCAGGCCTTGCCGCACGCGGTGCGGGCGGTGCTCCAGATCCTGGCCGAGGCGGGCCACGCCCAGGCCCAGCAATCGACCACGTGAACCGGTCAAGGAGGTAGGGGGATGCACGAGTACGGTTTGGCCGAAGGCGTGCTGGACACCGTGCGCCAGCGCGCCGACGGCCGCAAGGTCGCCGCGATCAAGGTCAGGTTCGGCGTCCGGCACGCGGTCGACGCCGAGTCCATGTCCCAGGCCTTCACGTTCGTCGCCAGCGGCACCGAGGCGGCCGACGCCACCGTGGACACGGTCATCGTGCCAGCCCGGCTGGCCTGCCGGAGCTGCGGCCAGGACACCGAGACCAGCGACGTGCTGGCCACCTGCCCGAGCTGCAACAGTGACGACGTCGAGATCACCGGCGGCGATGAGATGACGCTGGAATCGATTACCTACGAGCCGGCCCCGACCGCGGCCAGCTAAGAGGGGAACAGCACATGTGCCTGGGCATACCGGCGCAGATCGTGGCCGGCGAGACCGGTCACGAGGACTTGGCCGTGGCCGAGGTGGGCGGCGTGTCCCGGGTGGTCAACGTCGGCCTGCTCGACGAGCGGCCCGCGCCCGGCGCCTGGATCCTGGTACACATGGGTTTCGCCCTGCAGACCATGACCGAGCAGGAGGCGGCCGACGCGATTGAGGCACTCGGCGCCGAACGCGCGGCCCAGGACGGCGAGGCCGATGCGATGGAGGCCGCCATGCAAGCCGCGGCCCGGGCGGCGGAACAGGCCATGGGCCGCTGATGGCGGCCGGCTCGGACGGGCCGCTAATGGGGGGCGGGTCCGACGGCTCGCTGATGGCGGGCGGGTCTGACGGCTCGGACGGGCCGCTGATGTTCGTCCGTTACGCCTACCCGCCGAACGCGCTGGGATACTGCGGCCCGGACGACGTCGCCGCTCTCCGCAAGTACGCCGTGACCGGCGTGGCCGACCCGGGCGTGGCCCGGCTGGCGCAGGCCTTCTCCGGGGCGTGGCCCTACCTGGAGGCGATCGCCGACGGCTGCGGAATCGGTGACCCGCTGGACCAGCGGGTGGTGGAGGCCTACTGGGTCGGCAACGATCTGCTCGAGCAGATGCCGGCGACCGGGATCGGCGCGGAGATGGCGGCTCGGTTCCGCGCCCAGGCGGGCGGCAAGTTTTCGTTCCAGGCCGAAGGCCCGCTGGCCGGCGGGGTGCCGCACCACAGCTTCCATGTGTTCGGCGTGTATCCGTGGGTGGGCCTGCTGAGCAACGAGCGCACGGCCAGGCACGCGCTCATGGTGCTTGACCGGTGCATGATCCGCTGGGGCCAGGTCACTGAGGTGCTCGGCGAGCAGGTATGCGTGGAATACCAGCCGCTGGCCTGGGACGGGCAGCGGCTGAGCCTGGGCGAGCCCACCCAGGAGACGGCCCGGCTGGCCCAGGACGGCGTCGTGCTGGCCCGGGACACCGGCCCGGGTGACGGGGTGGCGCCTGGTGGTGGGGTGGCGCCTGGTGATTGGGTGGCGTTGCACTGGGATTGGGTCTGCGACAAGCTCACCGGTCACCAGCTGGACGCGCTGCGCGGCTATACCCGACGGCACCTGGACATGGTGAACCAGCGAGCGGAACACCCCGGTACAGCGACGGTGCCAGGCTAGCGTTTTCCATGATCACGAAGACTTCTATACTCTATAGCGTAGTAAAGTCTTCGTGATCATGAAGGAATCGATTACGCGTTCGACGCTGGCGTGACGACGAACTGGCGCAGGTAGAGGTCGCGGAAGGTGACGGGGCCGCGGGGGCCGGGGACGGCGTCGATGTTGATACCAGTCTCGGGGACAGAGAACAGCTTGAACCCGTCCAGCAGGCGGGTGGTGGAGTTCCAGAACGCGCCTGAGCCCGCGTAGGCGCCGAGGAACTCCGCGGCGGCGGCCTCGTCCTCGGTGACGATGGCCGCGGCCAGGCCGGGGGTCTCCTCGTTGGCCAGCACCGCGGCCGCGCGCGGGCCGACGGCCGGGGCCACGGTGACGGTGGCCTCACGGCCGGAGTCCAGGGCCCACTCGTGGCCGAGCGGGTGAGCGTGCGGCGGCAGGGACATCGTGATGCCGAGCCGGTCCAGGATCGCCCGGACTTGCGGCAGCATCTGGTCCCACACGTCCGGGTGGACCAGCAGCAGGTTGAGCCGGTTGCACACGCCGAGCCGGTCCAGGCTGGCCTCGATCAGCCGTCCGGCCAGCTCCGGGTCGGCCGCCGGGTCCAGGTACATGACCGCGCCGCCATCCGCGTGGGCCATGGTGCGCACGCCATGCCGGGCCGCCTCGGCGGCCAGCGAGCGGGTGCTGTCGCCGCTGCCGCGCAGGATCACCAGCGGGATCAGGCCGGGCTGGGAGACCAGCGCGCGAGCCGATTCCTGGCCGGACACGCGGACCAGCTGGATCATGGCCGGGTCAAGCCCGGCGTCCGCGAGCGCGGGCGCGATCACCTCGTCGGCCAGGGTTGTCGCGGACCGGATCGCGGCCGAGCCGGTGCGCAGCACACCCGCGTTGCGGGACTTGACGAACTGCGAGGCGATGTCCACCACCACGTTCGGCCGGGCCTCGAAGTTGGCCCCGATCACACCGACGGGGCGGCGCCGTTCGGCCAGCACCAGGCCGCCGGGCAGCTCCCGGACCGGCCGCGAGGCGGGCTCGGCCGGGACGCTGGCCAGCTCGCGCAGCTGGCCGGCGATGGCC